>NZ_JBSLYH010000063.1:0-35776 GCF_055793305.1 Calyptranema fuscum S582 | reverse complement strand
GAACTTTGGTGCGAGTGCCGCGCAGAGCGCGGCACTCGCACCAAAGTTTATTGCTTAAATTAGCAACGCCCAAGAGTGCGAAATATAGCCGCCGCAGGGCTGGTTAGGACGGGGGCGCGGGGGCTGTGCCCCCGGACAGGGGTTTCACCCCTGCACCCCGTTTTAATTAACCCTTCAATCGCTATAGCATTCGTCAATTCCCGATGGTTAGAGATCCTCAAGCCGGAGGTGAGGGTTGGCGTTACACCAGGCTTGGGCTTCTGCTATCAAGATGGCATCCCCTGATGCTAAAAACTTCTTCATCTGGGCGATTTGGGCAGTCTGATAGCGTTGATCGCGCTCATCCGATGGTAATGCCAGGGAGGGGCGATCGACGGTTTGAGCGCCTTTTAGATGCCTTGTGAGATTTGATACCACCTGCTGGACGTACTGAACCCCTGATGGTGAAGGGAGGGGTGGACAAGTCTCTGTATCAGGGACGGAGTCTGAAGCCGTGTCTAAAACGGGATCTTCGGCTTCAGGTTCAACGGCGATCGCCAAAAAATTACGACCTGAATCGGAGGGTTCAGGGCTACCCAAATCGCTGGAATCATTGCTGGGATTGAGATTACGACCTGGCTCTAGGAATAAGCTTGCAGCATTTTGCTCGTTAGATGTGCCTTCAGCACAATCTAACGAGTTAGATGCACATGAGGTGGGGGGGTGCGGGGGGGTATTCCACAGGTGTTTGGGATGCCAGAGATCGCGGTGGTTATAGAGGGTGCTGCCGCCAATGCCGAGGCGAGTGAGTGCGCGGAAACGTGCTGTGGTTGCGGCGGGTAGGGTGTTGGTTTCTAATAAATGGGCGATCGCTGTTTTAATTTTTTCGCGTGCAGTTTCCGCTTGTTGTTGGTTCCATGTTGGCAAGCTGGTAAGCCGTTCTTTTGCGATCGCGTCTTCTGCCGTGTCAGCTATCTTGGTTTTGGCTTTGAATTTGCCTCGAGGGCTGCCGTAATGAAAGTAGTGGCTGTTTTCAATGCATCGTGCCCATTCTTCGCTCCGACGGACGATTTCATGGCGATGGTTGCACCAGTGCTCATATCCGGGAAGCGAACGGGCAATCTCAACGACCGCATTCACCAATGCTTGCCCTTCTAAAGGATCTCCCCCCGAGAGAAAGTGGCGAAAAATGTATTCTCTCAGGGTGATTCGTCCTAAAAGTCGATTGGTTTGACCGGCACCTGTCCAGCCCAATTCGATCTCTGCATTCAAATCATTGATAAACTTATCGGCTTTGCCCGAAATTCGATAATACTTGCGCTTGGCTTGTTTGATCACCTGTTTGAGGCAACTCGTGCTCATCGCATTGCGTTGCTGGGCAAACCGCCAATGGCTCACGAATAACTGCTGTGTACTGTAAATCGGCTGCAAGTTTGAGTTGAGTAGATAAGACCCCATTTGAAGCGGTAGCCGGTGGGCATGAAACAAGGTGCGCTGTCCGCTCACCTGATAGGGTTTGGGGTTGGGAAACACTTCCAGTAGCCCTGGTTTTAGCGTAAACCCGGCATTTTCCAGCAGGGTTGCCACTGCGGTAGCGAGTTCCCAGGAACTTTGAGCCACGTCAAACGGAAAGTATAAATGCAATCCCTGACTATCGCTGGATGTACAAGCCACATAGGCGACTAATCCCAATGGCTCCAGTGCCGCTTGTATCCGAGCGATCGCCCAGGGATCGTTGTTGGGATGGTAAGGGCTGGTGATGTCGATATCTATCAAGCAATAGTAGGTGCGGCTACCAAAGCGGACGCCAAATAAACTAGACCCCTGCATCAAAACCCGATCGGATAACGGATAACGCCGTTCGGTTTGCCAATCGGGCGATCGCCCTGGCTCGGGGTGTGGGGCAAAAATGAAATCAAAACGGTGAGGAAAGAGCATGAGAAATTCGCTATCCCCTTCCGTCACGAATTGGCAAGAGGGAGGGGTCCCCGTTTGCGGGTGAGGGACCGGGGGAGGGGTTGAATTGTCTGGAGGAAATGTAACGAACATTAAACTTTGTCGCACAAATGATTTCGCGGAATTGTACACCATCGAGTAAACAGCCCTTGAGCTGTTTACTAACTGCCTCAACCGGGCTAAAAAGGGGTGGTTGTTTACTCACTCAAATCATTGCGCTGTCTTGGTTGTAGGGATTCTTGATCCTGATAGTAGTAGGGGGTCGGGCAAGGAAAATTAAACACGTTAGTAAACAGAGTTTGTTTACTTAAATTTTTGTTAAAAATAAGAATCCTTGTTTTTCAATGGTTTCAGCAATTGT
This sequence comes from Calyptranema fuscum S582, assembly GCF_055793305.1. Classification (NCBI taxonomy): domain Bacteria; kingdom Bacillati; phylum Cyanobacteriota; class Cyanophyceae; order Oculatellales; family Oculatellaceae; genus Calyptranema; species Calyptranema fuscum. The sequence continues at coordinate 33,480 of NZ_JBSLYH010000063.1, read as the reverse complement.
TAAGAATTTTTAGTAGTGGGGGGTCGGGAAATAGTAGTAGGGGTTCGGGAAATAGTAGTAGGGGGTCGGGCATACCTTCAAAAAAAAATAATTCATAAAATTTAATGATTTCTGGAAAAATAAGGATTGACAAAAAGGCTTTTTTGCGGATGAAATTGGTGTGATTTATCTTCATTTTGAGTCTGAGCGCACAGCGCTCAGACTCAAAATCGGGGAGTGTATTAAACAGCCGACCCCCTATTGCTATCCCAATCCATTGAGATAGTAGTAGGGGGTCGGGTAATTTGTTTACTGGCTAAAACTATTGCTGTATAAGCGTTTGAGCTGAAAATAGGTAGATTTCTGGGCTGTTTACTGTTTACTAGTTGTTTACTAAGGCATTGTCAGGGAGACATAGCGATCGCGCGAGATAAATATGACCCTGAAACCCAAGGTTTCAGGGTCATATTTATGCCCAAAATCAGTACGATCCAGGAATGGCGATCGCCTGAATGGCGTTAAACAGCCAACCGAGTAGGCAATTTGCTCCGTCGCTGCTGGGGTTTTGACGGGTGCGGGGCGATCGCCAGTTGCCCCCGATAATACAACTCGGCAATGGGTTCTAAGAGCTGACGAATTGCCGGATCCTCGGACTGGAGTAACCCCGTTGTGTCTACATAACAGGTTTGCCACCACTCAGGGTTGCGCTCTGTTAATGCTGCCATCAGCTCGCCATAGCTGAGTTTTGACTTTTCTGCCGTCGATGGCAGTGACCAGCCTGCCCACTCCACTTTCTGCATCACCGCACAGCAGACCCTGAGATAGTATTTGAACTTAGACGGCATGGGAATACGAGGTTTTAACAGTTTTTGTTGGGCAATGTATAAGCGGTGTTGAACCAGTGCGCTCGACAAACTGTTGATATGAAAAGGTTGATACTTAGGATACATAACTGGATTTTCCACACTAATGAGATCTGACCCTGGTTTCTGACTCATCCGACTGAGCTAAAGAAGTTGCTTGAGATCGCAGTTAAGAGTGAGATTTGCCGCGTGGATGTGACGCACGGCAAGGGTCAGTTCTAAGGGGCATATCCAAATGGAGAGATTCTCTTTGGTAGGTGCGGTCTTGGGGAGGAGAATCTTCAAATGACGTTAATTTTAGAGATTTTAAAAGGGAAGAAAGTTTCATCACTCTGACTCGATAGGGGGCTTACGAGATAGATGGTGCTAAATTCAGACAGAATTTAGCAACGCCAGAAATGAGATAGAACCGCTCAGCGGTTCTATCTCATGGGCACAGGTTGTTGAATGCGATTTCAGGCTTGGGTGTAGTGAACGCCACGATATTTCAGATGATTGGTACCGATGGATCGGGGCGCAACCATGACATGTTTGAGTCTAAAAGATTGACCCAAAAATAACCCGGTTTGCTGCGTTTCAACCGCTTCAACGGAGGAGGTTTGAGATTCGTAGGAAATACCGCGATAGGAAAGTTGCATGATTCTTCTCCGTAAGGTGGGTGGGGGCGTAGAGAAAAGTTGCTGCTGCTTGGGCGTTTCTGAAGTTTGCGAATAAGGTTAGTGTGCCGGTTACAGCGCTGTTAAACCACCTATGTTTAGGCTGTTAAGCCAGAACTTAGGCGAGGCTATACCGATTCCTTAAATTAGGGGTGCCAATGGCTGGGGCATGGATTCTAAAGCAGGGTTCACGGCATGATGTTCTGTGGCACGGGCGTCGCCCATACCACAGAACATCATGCTTTTTTAGGACTGCCTGAGATTAAACAGATAGCTCGATGGATCGGGGCTGGGGTGCGGTGTCTGAGCGATAGGATGAAGTGGCGATCGCCGATCGCACCGCGTTATAAAACTCTTCAATTGGGCTTAACAGTTGAGATAACACCGGATCATCAGACTGAAGAAACCCTGCCTCATTCACATAACAGTATTGCCACCAGGTGCGATGGTGAGCCGTCAATGCCGCGATCAGATCTAGATAGCTCATGGTCGAGTTGGCATCATGATTGATATCGCAGCTGACCCACTCAACCTTTTGCATCACAAAACAGCACACTCTCAGATAGTAGGTAAATCTGGATAACTCAAAGGTGCGTCTGGCTAACAGACCTTGTTGCGCAACCTGAACGCTCCGTTGAATTTGAATTTCCGACAATGCACTATAGAACACACGATGGCTCATATTGCCTCTTCGGGGAGATCGGTATAGCGAAAGTGGGCACTGCTGAATTCATCGATGAGCGTTGGCGTCAGTGCGGCGTTCTGCCCATCAGTCATACCATCTTTCATGATGTTGGGTTGTGCAGGCTTTGCTCGCACAACCCAACATCATGAGATTCGATAGATGCATTGTTGAGTGAATGGCGTAGATACGATTAAGTTGATCTTTTTTGTAAGTGCATCACACTTACAAAAAAGATCAACTGAGTTCGCTTCTTGGTTAGGAAAGAGGGGGCTTTGGCTTAACGTCCTTGATGTCTCGACTAAGGTCAGTGTCTACGGTTTAGCCCGACTAATCCACCGAGGTTTAGGGTCTTAACCCAGAACTTAAGCGTATTTTGGCAACGCATTGCTCAACCTCAAGCTATAGAAGGCGATCGCCCAGATTGTTGCTAAATCAAGCGCAGACCCTGAGCTGCTTATCTTCGGAAACCGCTACTTATCTTTGGAAATCGCCCACAATTTGCCTCGAATAGAGCGGACTGCCACCAGCTAAACTTCGGTGGTTGGGTGCGATCGACAGCAGTAAGATCTTGCTAGTGTCTATAACACGAGTCGCGTTAGTCAAGGATATTCAATTGGAGCAGGCAGATTGATGAACCCACCGAATCCACCCAAACGCCGCCGGAGACGAGGGGTAATCCTAACGCCACAAGGATTTGAAAAGCTGCAACATGCTAAATCAGATGCAGAATTTGCCGAGAATGCGGGGCATCGCTACACCCTCGAATCTCTGAGCGAGCGCACAGGTTTGGCAGTCGATACGTTAATGAAAATCTTTGCCTGTGAATCTGGGGTCGATAAACAAACGCTAAAGGCCTGCTATCGTGCGTTTCGTCTGACGCTAGAGTCAAAAGATTACTCCTATCCTGAGCCACCGTTAGATGAGAGCGAGAGTTCGGAGTCTGAAGAATTAGAGTTAGAACCTGATTTGCCAGGGGGGCAGGTGCCGTTGGAGTCGGCATTTTATGTTGAGCGCCCCAGCATAGAAACAGATTGTGCCAAGACGGTTTTGCACCCTGGCGGTTTAGTCCGCATTAAAGCGTCCCGGCGAATGGGAAAAACCTCATTAATGGCGCGCATTTTGCGATCGGCGCAGCAATCGTGCCAGACGGTGTCATTAAGCTTTCAGCTGGCTGATAAGGCGATCTTCGATAACCTAGATCTGTTTCTCCAGTGGTTTTGTGCCAACGTTGGGCTGGGGGTGCAGTTGCCCAACCGCATCCTGGACTATTGGGATGATCTATTTGGCAGCAAGATTAGCTGCAAGATTTATTTTGAACAATATCTGCTGCCCAAAATCGGGCAACCGTTGGTTTTGGCATTAGATGATGTCGATCGCCTGTTTCAGTATCCTGATTTAGCCGATGAATTTTTTGGGTTATTGCGAGCCTGGCATGAGGAAGCCAAAAATCGAGATATCTGGAAGCAACTGCGGTTGGTGGTGGCACACTCTACTGAGGTTTACATTCCGCTCAATGTCAACAAATCCCCGTTTAATGTGGGGTTGCCGATTGAATTAACGGCTTTTACAACCACACAAGTCCATGATCTAGCCCAACGCTATGGGTTAGAGTGTTCAACCGACCAACTGGAACAATTGCTGGTGTTAGTGGGTGGGCATCCTTATCTAATCCAGCTGGCGTTTTATTCGATCTGGCATCAGGATGTCACGTTAGATCAGATTATGCAGCCCACCTCGGTGCCGACGGGCATTTACAGCGATCACTTGCAGCGGCAACTGTGGAACTTGCAACAATATCCGGAGTTATCCATTGCGTTTGCTAAAGTTGTGGCGCAGTCATCGCCTGTGGTGTTAGATCTGGTGCAAGCGTTGAAGTTGCAAAGCCTGGGATTGGTGAATCTCCGAGGAAATCAGGCGACTCCCAGTTGTGTCTTGTATGCTGAATATTTTCGCGATCGCCTAAAGGAGAGCCCCTCAGTGTGAAGATGCGTCGTACCCCGGTCAACGCTTTACTTCCCAATTGGTTACGCCGAACCTCACTCCGATCGATCCTGATCATTCCCTTTGTGCTCCAACTGGCTGGAGCGGTGGGTTTGGTCGGTTACCTGTCTTATCGCAATGGGCAAGCGACGGTGCAAGACCTGTCGTCTCAACTGCGTCGCGAAATTACAGCACGCATTGAGCAACAACTACAAACCTATGTCAATATCCCTTATTCGATTAACCGCATCAATGCCACGGCATTTTTAAACGGAGATATCAACATCGAGCAAGCGACCGGGTTTAGCCAACTCTGGGAGCAAGCCCGAATTTACTCCAATACTAATTTGATTTATTGCGGCAGCGAAACGGATGGGTCGTTGTTGGGTGTGGGTCGCAGTGAAGATAGCCGCACCTTACAACTGGTGATGTATAACCAGAGCACGGGATTTCTTGGACATTACTATGATTTAAGTCATAGGGGCGATCGCCTCGATGTGCAACAGGTAGGCAAACAAAAATACGATGCCCGAATTCGTCCCTGGTACAACGCTGCCAAACAACACGGACGAGCGACCTGGAGCGAAATTTATTTAGACTTTGACACGCAACTGCCTACAATCACGGCCAGTACGCCCGTATACGATCGCTCTGGTCAAAGACTCATTGGCGTTTGTGCGACTGACTTCATTCTTCCTGCCGAAATGAGTGCATTTCTGCGATCGCTCAACGTGGGAAAGTCAGGAGAAACCTTCATCATGGAGCATTCGGGTGCATTAGTGGCTACCTCAACCCAGGAAATATTGGTGGAAGGTCAGGGTAGCGACATCCAATATCGCATGGCAATTAATAGTACCGATCCATTAATTCGAGGCACTGCCAGATATTTACAACATCAATATCGCTTGGACGACCTGGAGCAAGCTAAACAGCTAGACTTCACCCTCAATGGACAGCGACAACTCGTGCAAATTTTGCCGTTTCATGACGGTCGTGGCATTGATTGGTTAATTGTGGTGGTGGTGCCCGAAGCCGACTTTATGGGGCGCATCCAGGCAAATACACAGCTGACCCTTGCGCTTTCCCTGTTGTCGTTGGGCATTGCCCTGTTTGTCGGAATGCTGACAGCCCGTTGGATCACCCGACCAATTTCTAACCTCAACGCCGCTGCCAAAAATATTGCACAGGGGCAATGGCACAATCCGGTCAATCTGCGTCGCACCGATGAAGTCGGCGAGCTGGCTCAGTCGTTTAATCAAATGGCAAGCCAATTACGAGAATCTTTTGTTGCGCTCGAAACCCGCAATACCGATTTGCAAACGACGAAAGATGATCTTGCCCGCGCTAACGAACAACTCGAAGCCGTTCTCAATGCCGTACCAGGTCCCGTCTCCTGGATCTCAGCCAATGGCACCTATGTGGGGATTAATTCCTATCTGGCTGAACGTTTGCAGCTCGATGCCGAAGACATTATAGGGAGAGCCGTGGGCACAGAGGGTAATAGCCCGGACTATGTGGCATTTGTCGAAGATTTTTTGCAGAGTTCCCAAGAGTCTGCGGCACGAGAAATCCTGATTCAGCTCAGCGATCGCCCCCGTTACTATCTCCTGGCGGCTCAGAAATATCAACAGGGGGCAGCAGTTGTCATTGTTGGGATTGACATCACCGAGCAACGACAAACACAGGCCGCCTTACGTCAGGCTGAAATCACCAACCAGGCAATCATTAGCGCGATTCCTGATTTAATGATGTGGATTCGTAGCGATGGGACGTGCCAGGGCTTTAACCCTGGTCGCGCCACGAAAATGATCAACGAAGATCAGTTCTATGTCGGGGTCAATATTTACGATTTGACGCCCTTTGCACAGGCTGAAATGCGGATGCACTATGTGCGTCAGGCATTGGCAACAGGAGAACTGCAAGTCTATGAATATGAGATTGAAATTGATGGACAGGTGCATTATGAAGAAGCCCGATTGATGCCTCTGAGCGATACAGAAGTGTTGGTCATGGTGCGAGATATGACACAGCGCAAGCAAGCAGAAGCTGCCCTGCGACAAAGCGAAACCAACAATCGAGCGTTGATTGCTGCCATGCCTGACCTGTTAATTCGAGTGCGGCGAGATGGAACCTATCGCGATATTCAGGGCAGAAATCGCGTCACCCTTTATGATGGCGATGATTTTTGGGAAGGCAGCAGTGTCTATGATTCATTGCCTCCGATTGAGGCACAGCGGCGGATGCAATACATTCAACGCACCTTGCAAACGGGCACCATGCAGGTGTATGAACAGCAATTGACCATTGATGGTCATGTGCAGCACGAAGAAGTTCGAATGGTTGTGACTGATCGAGATGAAGTGCTGATGATTATTCGCAACATTACCGAACAGAAACGGGCAGAAGCCGCATTGCGGATTGCCGAAGAAAACTATCGAGGTATTTTTGAAAATGCGTTAGAAGGGATCTTTCAATCAACGCCCAATGGTGTATTTATTCGCATCAACCCGGCTATGGCGCGCATTTACGGGTATCCGTCACCAGAAGAAATGATGCTTGACGTTACAGATATTGAACGTCAGATTTATGTAGATCCGGCAGGGCGATACGAATTTAAGCGCCGCATGGAATCAACTGGAGAAGTAAAAAACCTGGTGTATCAGAGTTACCGCAAAGATGGCAGCATCATTTGGGTGGAAGAGAATACTCGGGCGGTGCGCGATGAAGATGGGTACTTACTGTATTACGAAGGCATTATTGAAGACATCACCGATCAAAAACGGCAGAAGGAAATTTTAGAAGAACGGGTGCGCGAACGAACCCAAGAACTCTCTGAAACATTGCAAATTCTCAAGGCGACGCAAGCAGAATTGATGATTGAAAATGCTTTGCTGCGCACCGAAGAAGCAGCTGCAACCTTTGATTATCAAGTGGGGGGTAGTTTGCCGCTGGATGCGCCCACATATGTTGTTCGGCAAGCCGATCGCTATCTCTATGCCGGGTTGAAACGGGGTGAATTTTGCTATATTTTCAACTCGCGGCAGATGGGAAAATCAAGCTTACGGGTGCAAATTATGCGACGGTTGCAAGCCGAAGGATTTGCCTGTGTTGCGGTCGATATTTCAGAAATTGGCAATCGTCGGCTGGCACCTGAGCAATGGTATGCCGGATTTTTGTATACCCTGGCAAATAACTTCAATTTGTTAGACCGGGTGGATATTCGTAGCTGGTGGCGCGATCGCGAATTGTTGTCTCCGGTGCAGCGCCTGGGCGAGTTTATTCAAGAGGTCGTGCTCACCCATATCTCCGAAAAAATAGTCATTTTCATTGACGAAATTGACAGTGTCATTAACCTGGATTTTGAAATCGATGATTTCTTTGTGTTGCTGCGGGCTTTCTACAACAAACGCGCCGATCATGCGGACTATCAACGGCTCACGTTTGCCTTATTTGGTGTCGCAACGCCGTCCCAATTGATTCGCGACAAAACCCGCACCCCGTTTAATATTGGTCAAGCCATTCAACTCAAAGACTTTCAACTGCATGAAGCCCAACCGTTGCTGCAAGGTCTGGCAGATCAGGTCAAAAATCCTCAAGCGGTTCTCAAAGAGGTGTTGGCCTGGACGAACGGACAACCGTTTTTGACGCAAAAAATTTGTAAGCTGATTCGTAATCTACCGTCTGAAATTTCGATCGATCAAGAATCTGTCTGGGTTGAAACCCTGGTGCGATCGCACATTATCGAAAATTGGGAATTTAACGACGAACCCGAACATTTAAGAACCATTCGCGATCGCATTCTCCAAAACCCGACCCAGGCTATCCATCTCCTCACTCTCTATCGGAAAGTTTGGCAGGATGAAACTGTATTGGTGCTTGATAGCCCCGACCAGGTAGAGTTGTTGCTCTCGGGCTTAGTCATTAAGCTCCAGGAGACGCTGAAGGTTCACAACCGCATCTATCAACTGATTTTTAATCATGTCTGGATCGATTACACCCTGGCAACTCTCCGTCAGCAGCCCGACTAAACACAGAGTTGCAGGCAACTTTCAGCCACATAATCGAGAAAATTTTGATTCCAGTCAGAGAATTGCGCCGCGACGTGTCGGGCATTGTCTGCCAGAGATAAAACGTGCGCTTGCGCTGCCAATAAATTTTCTTCTGTGGGGTTGATCAAGACCTGGGCAACATTGAAGCGTAAGAGTGCATTGCCATTCAGCTGTTGTTCAATATAACGCGGCAAGATCAGTTGGGGAATGCCTGCCAGCAAGCAGGCAATCGTTGTGGTTAAGCCGCCATGGTGAATGGCAATCGATTTATTGACTAAGGCTTCTTGTAACGGTTGAAATGGGGAGTCTGTTTGAACGATGTTGAGAACGGATTGATAGGCAGGATAGTCTTTAGAAAGGTAAGTCCAGGGCTGCTTAGAAGGCGATCGCGTAGCCAGGGGTAGGGGGGCGATCGGCGCACTGACGTATTCTGTGATCTGGGATTGTGCGGTTTGGGATTGTGTGGTCTGGGATTGCTGCCGCCAATCGCGATAAAAATCGAGTTCCGGTAGGCTAAAGATAAAGCTGCGATCGCCGTTTAACGCCTGTCCGACTGACGTCTGCAAATTGACGACGTGTCGAATGGTTTCGCTCACCTGTTCCTGCTGTTGTTTCGATTCTGGCGGAGCCATAGACCTGAACGCAGGAAAAATTTCTACCGGGGGTGGAACGGCAAAATGGCTCCCTGTCACAACCGTAGGCACCAGCCCCTGAGCTGCCAATACTAAGCCAGGAGCATGATCGGTAATAACCAGGTCAGGATTAACCGTTTTGAGAATGTCTTGCCAGTTTTTAAGATGCTGACGCAAAAGATCGGCTTGAGCAAATCCAAAGGTTGCCAGGATATCTGCAAACGTGTACGAGTTTTCTCGACCCGAAAAAGGTAATCGGGGAGCATTCACCCGTTGCCAGGGAAAGTCGGTTCCCTTCAGGGTATAAGTCTTGAGGGCAAAAACAGGCTCACATCCTTGTTTTTCTAGCCGCTCTGCTAAGGCTGCTAAACGCTGGATATGCCCTTGGCCCGCCCCTAACTCCCATCCCAGTAAAACCTTCATTGCCCTTTCCCACTCTTCTTCAAGTATTCCCAATGGCAACAACGTAAGGGCAGTCCTAAAAAAAGTAATGATGTGTTGTGGCGCGGGCATCGCCCGCGCCACAACACATCATTCTCTGCAATGAAATATATAGCAATGCTCAAGGGTGTGAAGTACAAGTTTTTGAGTAAGAGCCACGCAGAGCGCGGCTCTCACTCAAAAACCGTAATCGTTATGCTTGAACGACGAAGTCTGAACCCGATAAAACAGCACCGGGAGCAAGATTGGATAAGGTGGCAAACTTAGCGCCTGAGCCTAATCCACCAGCGCTACCATTTTGGTTGTAAAACAAGCTGTGTGATTCAGCACTGTAGACGATCGCACCACTTGCCCGATCGACACCTGCATCTGTTGCAACCATACTAAAGTCGCTTCCCATGCTGAACCCGTCGCCAACCATGCTTTTCAAGCTACTAAAGGTAGTCTTGCTCAAGACAATTTTATCTGTTCCCGTCATGAAATCTGTAATGGTATCGACGCCGATATCCTTCTTGTTGAAAACTTGACCTGTGCTGTAAACAAATTGATCTGCGCCCCAACTCCCAACCAAGGTATCATTACCGGCTGAACCGATCAGCACGTCGCCGCTTTTCTTGCCATAGTTGGAACCTGGCATTTGTCCTAATTCGTCATTGCTGCCACCGTGGGGGCGAGACTTTCCTGGATCTCCGCCTTCTGCCCCATTTCCGATCCCCTGATTGTAGTGCACGATAGGGTCAACCGTTCCACCATAGCCTGCCGAATCAACCGTTCCACCATAGCCTGCCGAATCAACCATTCCACTAGAATCTGACATCGTCATCTCTCCTAATTGCGTGAGATACCTCCATCTAAAAGAAAGGGCGGTTGAAATGGTTGAGTGAAAACATCGGCAAAATATGGATGGAATTCAGGGAACTTGCGGGAAGTTTGTACGCACGGATCTCAGGTTTGAAGTCGGGGTAAAGGCACTCCCGTAAAACTAATGGCTATTAGGTGCTTCAAGCGGGGTTAAACGAGTTGAAGTGTCCAGGAATTACGCATGAATGGGAAGGGAGAGGGTGATCTAGTAACCCTGGAAAAATCAAAGATTGAGATCAATACGGATAGGGCGAACGATTGAGTTTATAGAATCTTTAATGTTCGCAATAATGTTAGCAAAACTTATGAATCAAATTTGAACGACGATATTATCAGGGTTCTAGCGATCGCTGTTCGATGTTGATTGATAAGCATACGTGAACTATCCGGAATTACTCCGATCAAGTCGATACAATCCTTATTCTTTCGTTTACGTTTAATACAAAACGTCAAATTATAATAAAGGGGTGGCAAGTAGGGATGGGGCTATGGCAAAGGTAAATGGTAAAGGTCAAGCCGTCATTTTAACGGGCGAACAGATTGAGCAGATCTTAAGGTGTGCAAGAGAGCCTTATCGATTGGCGATCGCCATTGCTGCCTATACGGGCTGTCGCATGGGTGAAGCGATCGCATTGAAAGCCGAAAATTTACGGGATGGGCACATTACCTTCACGGAAACCAAGAATGATGTTGCCCGAGAGGTGCCGTTACATCCGAAGTTACAAGCTATGTTAGCGGCTGCTAACTTACCAAAATCGGGATATCTATTTCCCAGTAATGGTGGGCGATCGCATCCTCATCTGACCCGGCAGGCAACCTGGAATGAGCTGAAATCGGTTTGTGAAGCCTTGGCGATCGAAGGCGTAGGAACCCATAGCTTCAGACGAACGGCACTCACCCTGATGAAAAATGCCGGGGTTCCCTTAAAAGATATTGCGTGTATTTCAGGACATAAGAGCTTAGATCAATTGTCGCGCTATCTCGAAGTGACAGAAAACGAGAAACAAGCGGCGATCGCCTGTCTGAGTTTTTAGAACTACCGATCCAGAGAGTTGATTTTTTGCGCCCTTTGGGCGCAAAAAATCAACACTGCCGACGACTGAGACAAGTAAATCAGGAGGTTGTGTGAGAACCCGCGCGGAGCGCGGGTTCTCACACAACCTTTGTCCTCATTAACCCTTCGACTGCGATAGGACTAAAAAAATCCCTTCAGCTTGGCGTCTGAAGGGAGCATGAGATTGGCTATGACGTTAGGAGATGCTAAGACGAAAGCTTTAGTATTGAATACCCCGGTAGCTGAGCTTGGCAGCCCGATGACCTGTCATTGGACCTGTGATTGAGGCAGATGAAGTGAGTTTGACAGGATTACCCCGGTATAAACCAATTGTTTCTGTTTCCGTGGTTTCGGTGCTGGACGTAGAGGCAGTGTAGTGGTTGCCGCGATAGCTCAGTTGCATGGACGTTTCCTCAGGGGTGTTTGGCTTATGAATTAATAATCTCGTTTTTTCTCTTTTAGCGAAGTGATAACAGACATGAATCCTTGTGATGTTTAAGCAACACCGTGGTGACGTTGCAACTGATCAATCAGTGATTTAAAGTCTGTCAGAAAGAGATCTGGGTCACAAGTTGGTGTATCCCGTTGTTTCTGAACGCTTGTTGAATCAGGGGTCTGAGCGTTGAGAAAGACCAAAAAGGTACGAACCGTATCTCCACTTATGCTGATAGGAGACTGGCTTGAGGTGGCGATAGGCGGGCAGTATGCCCATCGGCGAAGGGATTCAATGGTGCATGAATGGTGCGATCGCTTGGTTGCATGGCATTCATGGACGTTGTCAGCAGGTCTAGCCGATGTAGATTTTTAACAGGGCTTAAAATGTCGTCAATGGTGCGATCGCTTGATTGCAAATTACCCATGGGGGTAACCTGGCAGGTGTTTAACCAGTCTGGATTATGGCTAAACAACGCTTTAAGCAAGTTGCTATAGCTGTTTTCTGGAGTGTTGAGGGTTATGCAAGACACCCGCAAATAGTAGGTGACGCGCAGTTGAAATGGAACATCTGCCGTTTGCAGTTTTTGTCTGGCAATGTGTAGGGGGTTTGACAAAGACATGAGTGACGACTCCCAAATGAGTGGCGTTAAGTTTGGCATCCATTCACATGAATTGATTGCCATAACAGCTATGAAATCACCCCTTGCAGGTCAGAACAACCAATTTTTAGGCTCTTAAGGAAAAAGATAAGGACGACATTTGCGATCGCCATCAGGGGCAGGTTTGAAGCAATGAAGTTCAGTGGGAAACCTTTGGTTTCACGCTGAACTTCATTGCTTCAAACTTCGTTACCTCGTGATTACAAGCGTGCCAGCTTATCGCGTAATTTGTCGATTAAACTGATGGGCGATCGCTTGGGAAAGGTGGGCTCATGAGGGTAAGGGTGTTGAATAATGTGGAGAGCCTGGGATGTCCAGCGGAAGCGATGTTCCAGCGGAATGCCGGGATGATTGAGGATATCCTGGATGAGTGACAGCAGTTGTTGAGAGCGTTCATCCAGACATGTGGGCTCAGAATTAGAATGTTTAGAGCTGGCATTTAAACTGGCATACCCTGTCAAAAGACCTCGATCATGAAGGCTCCACGAGTTAGACGGTGTTTCTGCCAAACTACTGAGCACAACTCGTTCAACTTCCTCTAGCGTGGTTTTGCCCTGAGCCACGAGTTGCAAACCGTAATCGGCTAACGTTTTCATACCGGATGCTCGGGCTGCATCTCGCAGATCATCAATTGATGCGCCATCCAGGATCAATCCCTTCAGATTTCGATCTAGAACCATCAGTTCAAATACTCCCAGCCGACCCTGATAGCCTGCCCCTTTACAGGTGCTACAAACGTCGTCTCCTTGGTCTAGGGCAGTTTGAATATCTTCCGGAGATAAGCTATTGGCTCGGTAGATCACGCCTTCGGGACCAGTCAAATTAAACTGCCGTAAGGCTTGTAAATCACTTTTGTTAGGGTGGTAGGCAACTCGACAGGTCGGGCAGACCTGTCGAATCAGCCGTTGAGAGAGAATGCCGAGCAGGCAACTGGCAACCCTGAAGGGTTCAATCCCCAACTCCTGCAACCGAATAATTGTACTGGGAGCATCGTTGGTATGTAAGGTGCTAAAAACCAAGTGTCCTGTTAAGGCAGCTTCAATAGTGACTTTGGCAGTTTCTTGATCGCGAATTTCACCCACTAGAATTACATCTGGATCTTGACGCATCAACGCTTTTAATACTTTAGGGAAGTCCAATCCTTTTTCACGGATGACTTGTACTTGAGAGATGCCGGGTAACGTATATTCGATCGGATCTTCAACGGTGCTGATATTAATATTGGGGCTATTTTTTTCAGCGATCGCCCCGTAGAGGGTTGTGCTTTTGCCCGAACCTGTTGGACCCGTGACTAAAATCAACCCGAAGGGAGAACGAATCATCTTTCGAAACGTTTGTAAAATCGTCGCATCGGGCATCAGGCGATCGAGAACCAGGTCGGTGGATTCGCTCTTTAAGATCCGGATCACGACCTTTTCGCCATAGGCTGTCGGAAGGGTGCTGACCCGCAGCACGACTTTTTGATCTTGCAGCTTCAGGCTGATCTGACCATCCTGGGGCATCCGACGCTCGGCAATATCCAGGTTCGCCAAAATTTTAAGGCGAGAAGTAATGGCAGGGGTTGAGGTGTGGGGCAGAGGCGACCAACCCAGGTTCAAAATGCCGTCTTTGCGAAAGCGAATCTGAAGACTGGTTTCTTGAGGTTCAAAATGGATGTCTGAAACGCCCTCTCTTAGCGCTTTGTAGAGAATGATATTGACCAGTGACACAACGGGATGGGAGGCAGCTGCCTGCAATGCCGCCGACAGATCAACTTCTGGGCTGGTAATTTTGATTGGGGCTGGTAGGTTAGATAGGTCAAATTCTTGGGTTTCCAGGGTCTCAAGGTCAGGCAGTGGCTCTTCTAATTTATGGGGTGATAGGGGGGAGGCTCGTTGGGGCGATCGCCATCCTCCTGTAATAGCAGAGGTTGGTTTAACAAACAGAGCCGGGATCTGGGACGTATCAGATTTTGGCACCCTGTCTAAAATCTGATGTAAGAGATGATAGAAGTCTTCTGTCGTGATTACCATTTGCCGCAGAACGAGCCCCTGTTGCTGCAAAATGTGATTCAGGCTATCGGTAGCTTCCTGGTTGGTCGGCTCAACCATTCCGACCCAGAGTTGAGATGAATCAGCCTGATCTTGCCAGAGTGGCACGAGATGATGGTAATCGCAGAGATGGAGGGGAATTAACTGTTGCAGGCATTGGTAGATCCAGGCAAAGTCTACTGGATGGCAGGCTGGATCAAAGCATTCAAGACCATGAAGAATCTTAAGTTCTAGTCGTTCTTGCTGGCGATAATAGTTTTGCTGTTGGACTGAAAGCGGTTTGCCAACTTCAGTTTCCAGGGCTTCAAAGATAGAGCATTTTAGGGTTTGACTCGTTTGCCATGCTTGTCGGAGTTGTTGGGAGGTGGCATAGCCAGTTTGAATCAGCGATCGCCAGATTGGCAAATTAAAATAGGTAGGAAATGTGCGGGAAAAGATAATACGACGAAACGGGTCCATACTGATTTTGTTGCTCTCCAGTTTTTTACGCTCATAGTGCAAGCATCAGGCTTTCTCAAATTCAGAACCAACAGCGTAGATCGGCTGTTGTACCGACATTGCACGGCTAGTTGTAATACGGGTAGATGAATAAATCAGTTGTGTAGGTTTTCTGGTACACCCCACCCAACGTTTTGGAGGAGGAGTTAAGGACGCAGTCCCCAACTCCCCACGTTGCAAAATTTGGTGTCTGCACAACTAGATAAACCTTGTAGCGTTCTCTCCACAAATTTTCGATATGACCCCGATGATGCCAAGACGCAGCCTGTTTTCGAACAGCGTAGAGCTAGGATGGTGCTGTGGTCGGTTCGACCCATCACCTGCCCTAACTCGATGGCGTGAGGTAATATCATACCGATTTAAACAGACTGCACGGCACATCCATTTTCTGTAAGGGCGCATCGCGATGCGCCCCTACGAGATCTGGTGCGATCGCTAATTAAATTGGTATCACTAAAATTCGTTCGGTAGAACGGATGATTTTGAAATCCCTGTTTTTAAGAGTACCCATTTAAAGAAAAAAATAGGGAGATCGTCAATTTGGTGTGAGTGCCGCGCTCCGCGCGGCACTCACACCAAATTTCATCGCCCAAATCAACAGCGCTGAAAACCTCTGTAGATCAAATAGTTGCTTAAGGCTACTTCAACCTTCGGTTGCCGTCAGCCTGTCCAATTCATCTAACAACTTCGTAATCCGATCTCGTTTTTTGCGATCGCTCCAAATTGTACTTTTCTGGAGTCGTTTGCCAATTTCGGTGCATCGTTGGGCAACAATTTTTTCGGGGGTTGGTTCGGGTTCAGTTTTTAAGGCTTGCACTCTGGTTTTTATTTCACTCAGAGGCAATTTTTTGGCGATCGCTTGCTTCAGCAACCCGGTTCGCTGCTTTTCATCTTTGATGCGGGCGATCGCTTGACCTTTCGTGTATTCTAATTTCCCTTGACGAAGAATATCTAAGACATCCTTAGGTAAATTCAACAGTGGGAGACGGCTAGCGCGGAAGCTATCGAGCGTAAATCGACCGACTTCAGCCATTACTGTTTGTAGGGTTTCTAGTTGGGACAAAACGTTTTGTCCCAATTCCTGACCCCGATGTTTTGCGTGGTGTGCCTGATAAAACAACGAAACGACATCCTCTCGTTTGGCATCCAGGGCTAGTGCCAGTAAATCTAATATGGCATCCGTTTCTTCTACTGGATTCAGGTCTTCCCGTTGTAAATTCTCGATTAATGCAACCTGGATAGCTTGGCGATCGTCCAACTCACGCACGATGATAGGAACCTGTTCCAGCCCCACCTCTTTTGCTGCCCGCAATCGTCGTTCTCCGGCAACGAGTTCATAGGTGCCATTGACAAGGGGGCGAACCAGCAACGGTTCTAAAATGCCGTACTCTCTGACCGACTGCACCAGTTGCGCTAGTGTCTCAGTATCAAAAAAGCGGCGTGGTTGCTGGGTCGGAAGTTGAATCGTGTCAATGGGTGTGAGATGGGGTTGCGGTTGCAATTTGGGTTGGGGCGGAGGTGTTTCCCGGTTTAAAATTGCTGCAACATTGCGTAATTCAGGTTTAGGGGTGCGTTTACGAGTTACCACTACAAAGACTCCAGACTCTGCGAAATGGTCGTTAGGGCGGTAAGGGCAGAATGTTTGGGATCATAAAGCCCCAAAGGCAGATGTTGCATAGAGGCATCGGCAAAGGCAACCGCACGCGAAATTGGCGGAAAGACGGGTGCAACGCCACTAAATTGTTCTGTTACGGCTTCTAAGATTTCTTTACTTTGAGCCGTGCGATCGTGCAAGTTTGGAATCACGCCCGCTATGTTTAAATCGGGTGCAACTCCTTCTTGCTGAAGTTCGCTAATCGTTCCCAGGAGCAAATCCAGCCCGACGAAACTTTTATATTGAGTCTGCATGGGGATGAGGATGTGGGTGGAGGCGACGAGAGCCAGAATGCTGAGCACTCCCAGGGTGGGTGGACAGTCAATCAAGACAAAATCATAGTCTTGTAAAACAGGAGACAACGCTTTTTTTAGCCGAGTTTCTTTGGCGATCGCTGTTGCCAACCTGACATCGGCTGCACTCAATGTGAGATTGCTGGGCACCAAATCCATCTGATGAATGCCCTTTAGAATCGGTAGCGGTTGCCGGTCTAAAATACTTTGGGCAATCGTATGGTCTAACTCATGGGGCTGCAACCCCATAAATACAGTCAGCGACGATTGCGGGTCCATATCCACCAGCAAAACGCGGTGCCCCTGCTGCGTCAGGGCATACCCTAAGTTCATTGCCAGGGTGGTTTTACCCGTTCCCCCGGCTTGATTAAAGAATGAGATAACGTTTGTCACAGCTAAAGCAGGTCACTCTATTCCGCTAGTGTACAGCGACTTTCTCTTACCCTGTCACAGACTGTTTGCGTACTGTTGCATAAAATCCCAGTGTTGTGGTGGCACGGCTCTGCCGCGCCACCACAACACTGGGATTTCATACATGGGATAAAACGCCAGCTGTTTACATGAGAATGAGTTTGATTTCTGAAACTGCCCGCTTAATTTCCAGCATCAAAACGCCTTGTTTGGCTTTCTGATCGGCTAGCACCAAAAGCACAGCATCTTCTCCGCAGCTTGTGAGGATGCCATAGCCCTGATCCCCTTCAACATAGATGCGGTCAACACTACCACGTGCCAATTCTTGCCCAATCCGTTCACCCAGAGAAAGCATGGCAGCAGACATGGCTGATACCCGCTCTTCATCCATAGCTGGGGGTAATGATGCGGCTAAGGGTAAGCCGTCTGGGGTGACGAGGGCTGCGCCCTGAACATCGGTGGTTGCGGTGACAAAATTTTGTAAGACAGCACCTAATTTTTCGGTGTTAATTGCCACAATGAGAGACTCCTGTAAATCGTGAGGGTAATAAGCAAACGTTGCGAATACGATAGCGGGGGATCAGATCTATCCAATCACTTCGAACTCAATCACATCGTGAGAACTACCCTGCAAAACGGACTCGGTTTGCTTGCCTCGCAGACGCTTGCCTGTCGCTTGCTCCAATACTCCTTGAACTGCCCCTAGCGTAAAAGAGAGTTTGCGCGGCGATCCTTGGGGTTCACCTGCCGAACAAATAGTTTCCCGGCAGTACACAACGATGGATTCTCCAGCCTCAACAATTTTATCGACAATGCAAAGTCGTGTGCCATCCTTACCCAAGGCTGATTGGAGTTGACTCACCATGTTTTCGGCTGCCAGACCTTTGCCTGTAAGACCGAGCTGTTCGGCAACCTGCTTGCCACGATTTCGACCTGCGCCAATGAGAGCGATCGCCGCTGCTTTTTCGCCCAAGACTTCTTCAGTTCCAACTACTAATGCTTTGAAACAAATGATACTGCTAAAATCCCCTAACTCGGCACGCAATTGATTGGCAGCGGGAACGACAACGGTAGACATAGTGAACACCTTAAAAATTTTCAGGGAAAATTTCTGAAAGTGGAGAAATGACTGCTCTGGGGGGCATTCACTGAACTCACTGTCAGGATGAAATGATGTCTCCCTATCATTGCGGTGGGATCACGGGTTCGCTTCAGTAATTTCCCTGTGAATCTAGATATGGGATGGTAAATGTGTAACAGTAGCTCCGTAAATTAGCTCAGCTTATGGCTGTGGTTATTGGGGCATTTGAGCGGCAATCGGTTGCACAAACGCTTTATTTTGCGACATTTTGGCAGATGCTTGAGACCGCAGTCCTGTATGTTTCAATTTGTATGGTCAAGGAAGAAGCGAGTCATCCTGTCAAACATGTGTGTGGGTGCCGCGCGGAGCGCGGCACCCACACTACATGCATCCCGATATTAAGCAATGCTGACCCGTTATGCCAGGGAAGACGTGTGAGCATTGCTCATCTGCCACAGTTTGTAGATGAAGAATTCGGTGCGATCGCTCATCACCGTCAAGAACATCCCTTCGTGGGCTTCTCTAGCTTCGGCAACCCAACTACCCGTCAGGCTGACTTCGACATATTCGTCATCTACCGGCATCAGGGTGGCGGTTGCGTGATATTCCTGCTGCAAGGCTATCTCTAGCCCTTCTAGTGCAGGAATATCAGCAGGCAGGAGAAAGGAGGCACGACCCGATTCGACATGGAGCGCTTGCCCTAAACGCATTGCCAAAATCACACGCTGGGCAATTAACAGTTCAGGGGCAGACATGATTCGTTCCATGTGTAGCCCGACTTCGGTGTAGTTCAGCTTCAACATCGGTCTTGCCTCCTTTTTGGCTTGAGGTCAGGTATCGACAGGGTGCTGTTCTTTCCAGAACTGCTCGGCAAAGGCGATCGCCGGATGGATGGGTGCTTTAGGTTTGCTTTTAAGTGCCATTCCCGTTTCATGTAACAGGCGATCGCTTTTACGGGAGTTGCACGTTTCACAAGCGGTCACAACGTTTTCCCAGGTATGGGTTCCGCCCTTAGAGCGAGGAATGATGTGATCGAGCGTCAGATGTTTGGTGCTGCCACAGTATTGGCAGGTGTGGTGGTCGCGGCGAAAGACTTCCCGACGATTGACCGGAGGCACTTTCCAGTGCCGCTCTGGATTGCCACTGGTTAAGCGGATGTGCTCAGAAACGTGTAGTACGATGCTGGGCGATCGCACTTCCCAATATTGAGTGCTGCTGAAGTCTAATGACTCTGCCTGACCCGTGACCAGAAGCACAATAGCCCGTTTGATGTTAATTCGCGCCAGCGGCAGGTAGTTTTTAGAGAACACTACTACCTGGTTCTGAAGTATAGGAATCTTCTGTCGCTGTTCAGTCTGCATGAGTTTTCTCCTCAAAAAACAACCCCCGCTCCTGGTGGTCAGAGGCGGGGGTTGGGGAAGTTAGTATGGGTTTCCCTATATGGGTGTCAGGGTTGCCCTGCACCTGCCGCTACTGACCAAGTGATCCGGATTGAGCCATCCGTTCATTTCTGCCAAAATTCCTTCACTGGCGGATTTACCGTCGATCCACCGATATGTCCCCGCAAACGCAAACAGCACCGATACGTTGCCTGAACCGTAATGTGGTCGGCACTGCATGGCACTGGGTAAGGCGGCGAGAAGAATACGGATCATGGAAGTTTGTAGTATTTGTATTACAAAGCTGACTGTCTAAATACTACACTTGTAGTATTGGATTGTCCACTCTTGACTTGAAATTAGGATGTTCGGTTATGGATACACGCAAACGAGGTGCCACTACGGAAATGCAAGTGACGAGTATCCGACTGGAACCTGAACTGAAGGAACGATTGCGACAAATGTCTGGAGAGCAAGGCTATCAGACCCTCATCCGAGACGTGCTCTGGCAGTTTGTAGAGCAGCAGCCAGCCCTGGGTAGATATCAATTCTCTCGATCGCAGTTGTTATCCAGGTCAGATATTCGAGCGACGTTTGAGGCGATCGCACAGCACGAAGAAAGATGTGCTGTTACAGGTCAACTGATTCAACCCCGGCAAGTTATGCGGTTGGGGCTGACCCTCGCGGGTGAACTCGTGCCGTTGAGTAGCCGCCTAGGGCTATAAGAAAACGCGATCGCCGGTAAACCAGTTTGTGCATCAGCCCCGTTAACGGGGCTGATGCACAAGCCTAAAAGCGTTGTGCTGTAAGAGTTTGATGATTATAAAATCGATCTTGTAAGAGTGATCTAGATCTCATGCTGGTTGCATAGAGATCACTGGCACCCCCGTTATAGCATCACGTTGAGAACCTTTGAGCATCACAGGTTTTTATGCTTGCTATCACTTCGCTGACGGGGGAAAAACGGGATTATTAATTTCATCAGCCAAGCGAACAAAGAGGACACAGCAATGCAACTGAGCTACCGAGGAAACCACTACACCGTTGCCAACACCGTCACTGAAACCACCGAAACTGAAACTCTGGGTTTGTACCGTGGTAATTCTGTCAAACTCGCTTCATCCGCTCCCATGACAGGTCACCGAACCGCAAAGCTCAGCTATCGCGGCATTCAGTATTAAAGATTCCAGGTTTCATAGTTCCTCCCTAGCCAACTTCATGATTCAACCTTCCCCCCAGGTGCCAAGCTGAGGGGATTTTTTTTGTGCCTTGCGAAGTCAGCATCGAACCGACGGCCTGTCCCGTTGGATACGCTCTAAATGGGGTAAGACGTGACTGTAATAAAACGTGAATAGGAAGAATTGAGATAAGGAGTTTTACGTAAAACTCAGTAAATTCCGTATTCATAGTTGGCAATTTTTTTTTTTATGATTTAAGTACAAAAATCTATCCATAGCGCTTCGCGTCTGGCTAGATTGCGGTTTGAGAGAGCCACGCGCGGCGCTCTCTCAAGCTTATATTTCGTGCAATTAAAAATTTTTATAAAAAAGATATCTAACATTCAGCATGCCCCAACGTGCTGTGCTCCTGCTTTTTGTTTGTTATCTCCCCACCCATCTGAATGAGCGGCATTGCTGAATGGCGGGACGAATTTAAACGCAAAACCTTTGGTTTTACGTTCAAATTCATGCCAAAAATCAATATCGCGTCTGAATGAGCAGGTCTTTCGATGATTTTTTGCTATGCAAACGCTTCCCTCTTCTGAACCCGACCCGCCTTCTCCGTCTTATGTTCGAGCGATGAGACAGTTAATTACGGTTGTGCAAGAACTTTCCCTTGCCCGTAGTTTAGAAACCATCATGGCAATTGTGCGAGTATCCGCCCGAAAACTGGCTCATGCCGATGGCGCGAGTTTTGTTTTGCGAGATAAAGACCAGTGCTTTTATGCAGATGAAGATGCGATCGCACCCCTCTGGAAAGGACAACGGTTTCCCATGCAGATCTGTATTGGCGGTTGGACGATGCGGAATCGTCAGCCGGTTGTCATTGAAAACATTTATGGGGATGAACGCATCCCATTTGCGGCGTATCAACCCACCTTTGTTAAGAGTCTAGCCATGGTGCCTATTCGGGCGATAGACCCCATTGGTGCTATTGGCGTGTATTGGGCAGAGCGTCACCAACCGACGGCACAAGAAGTTGAAGTGCTTCAGGCACTGGCAGATACTACATCAGTCGCCTTGGAAAATGTCCAGGTTTATAGTGAACTGGAGCAACGGGTGCAAGACCGTACCCTTGACCTGGAGTTTGCCAATACCCAATTACGCGAAGAGATCAGAGAACGAAAAAAGGCAGAAGCGATCGTTCAGCGGTTATCGATCACCGATGAGTTAACCGGATTGAATAATCGGCGTGGATTTCTCTTATTGGCAGAGCAGCAACTGAAATTGGCTCGTCGTGTGAATACGTCCGTTTGCCTGCTGTTTATCGATCTGGATGGGCTGAAGCAAGTGAATGATGCATTAGGGCATGAAATGGGCGATCGCTTTATTGTGGATGCGGCTCAAGTCTTAAAACAAACCTTTCGTGAATCAGATGTTGTTGCTCGACTGGGCGGAGACGAATTTGCAGTATTTGTTCCAGGGTGTACAACGGGAGATGATGTGGTAACGCGGTTGCAAGAGAGTGTCAACCTGTTTAATCACAGCCATCAATCTCCTTATTCTCTATCCATGAGTATTGGCTTAGCGGTGTGCCATGCCAATCTCACGACCTCGTTAGAGCAGATGCTAACCCAGGCTGATCAATTAATGTATACCCACAAACACGTTAAACGGACGATGCCTCGTTCAACGTGAAATTGAATATTGTCAGCCCCAGGTCATGTAATTGCGAAGTTCTATAAAGACCTGTGGCATTAGATCCGTGGAAGATACGGATACAGGTTTACTTATCCTTGAAAGACTAAAAACTATCCGTTGCTTCGCCATAGCTGGCACTGAGAGCAAGAAATACTATTTTTTTATCGAGAATCACAGATCCATTAACCTGTATAGCGGTACGCATTAGGGTTAGGACGGGGTGCAGGGGTGGAACCCCTGCGTGGGGGCACCGCCCCCACCCCCCCCGATGTCCTAACTAGATTGCGTAGAACCATACTTCTTTTTGAGAGAGCGATGGCGATACCGTCACTTTCTCAAACCAATGGATTTGATGCCATCTACGATCCTGAGCGTCACTATTGTTGAGAATTGGGGGATATCACCATGAGCAAGGTATTAACTGCGGTTGAAGTGTTTCATCCTGAACGAATTTTGAGTGCCTATAACGCAAGTAGACTGACGGAATGGGTCGGAGATTGCTTGGCAACCGGGCATAAGACCTTGCTGATTGATTTTCAATATGCATCCTTCATGGATAGTTCAGGACTGGGGGCATTGACTAAGATGCTGAAGTTAGTCAAAGAATATGGGGGAGAACTTGCGTTATCTTCCGTCAAAGGTCAAATTCAAATGATTCTTGAACTGACTAGCATGACGCAGATGTTTCAGATATATCCCAATCAGGAAGCTTTTTTGCGGGAGCGCCAGGTGTTGTGCTGTTCGTTGTAATGTTTCAGACGAACGCTTAAATCGATATCAAAATCTTCGTTCGATGTTAAGGATCGTGGATTAAATAAGATCGAATATTGGATCGTTTGGAGGGGCGAACGGCCGTTCGCCCGTACAACAAATCATCGGAGTTATTTAATTCCCATTCCCAAGCAACGCCTAAAAAAGCTCCAGATCAAGGATCTGGAGCTAAAGGCTAGAACGGTTGCTGGTTTATGCGGCGCGTTGATGAGTCACCGCAGATTGAGCGTATTGACGTTGAGGTTCAGCAACTCGTTGAGTCTGTTCGAGATGTTGTAAGGCTGCAATCATCTCTGCTTTTTTGAGATGTTTGTTTTTACCGTGGGCATTTCTCCACTTGATTCCGGCTTTCTGGCATTGCTGCCGCAGCAGCTCAACCGGGGTCGGTTTTCGAGAAGAGGGTTGTGGGTCTGTTGGGGCATCTTTAACCGGAGTTGTGGGAGTTTGAGATCTCCAACGGTTGGGTTGATTGATGCGACGGTGGGCGTAGCTGGCAAAGGAACTAACGACATAGCCAACGCTGACCAGTTCAGCAACGACGGTTGCCTGGGTAAGAAAAGATTCCATTGTTAAAAACTCCTTAGAGCACTTTAAGAGGTGTCCCATCTGTCCCAGCGTGGAGAGGGGATGTGGCGATCGCTGGGAAGTGGTGCCGATCGGATGAAGTGCATAGGTTTACAAAAGATCGGTTGACGCCATTGTAAAAGATTTCAATTTGGATGAAACACCTAAATTGTCAAGGATTGTTGTAAAGCCGTGATTAATTGCGGCTCTACGGAGGTTGACCCATTCAACCAACCATTGGGCGGATCAGATCCACGATGTTAAGGGTCGTGGATTGAATAAAGCCTAATTGTCTGAGAGAGCGACGGCTCCGCCGTCGCTCTCTCAAAGGATTACAGGTTAATTCATTTGTGATCCTAAAGGTGTTCAGCAATGCTTATGAGAGTAAGAACCAGTCTATATATCACAAGAGCAAAAAACAGTTGACAGTTCGTAACGAAATTGTTACATTAATTTACATAAGGTTACAAAACGAAAACAACTACGAAGGAAAGCGCACTATGTATACCACTAACGCAGAAGGTCAACTCAACAACTACGCGGTAGAGCCCCCGGTTTACTTCGCCCAGTTTCCGTCTCTTGAGCAACAGCAAAGCTATGCATTCCAAGGTGCGATCGCCTTTTTGCTGGTGTCTCTAACGGTGTTAACCGCATTTGCCGTCAGCTAAGACGTTGAGTTTGCGATCGGGTCATCGCAACACTTCAATCTCATCTATCTGATTCGTTATTAACTAAATTTCTTATAGAGGAAAAGTCACTATGTATACCACTAACGCAGAAGGTCAACTCAACAACTACGCGGTAGAACCCCCGGTTTACTTCGCCCAGTTTCCGTCTCTTGAGCAACAGCAAAGCTATGCATTCCAGGGTGCGATCGCCTTTTTGCTGGTGTCTTTAACGGTGTTAACTGCGTTTGCCGTTAGCTAGAGGTTGAGTTTGCGACCTGGTAGTAGCAACGATTCAATCTCGTCCGTCGTTTGAGATCTCTCCTAAAAATGTTAAGCCCCGGTCATCGACCGGGGCTTTTATTTGCGTAATTTTGAGCGTTGTGGATTTCGATGGACTATTAGACCCAGTTAAAAGTTTGACAACGGGGTGCAGGGGTGGAACCCCTGCGTGGGGGCGTAGCCCCCACCCCCCATGTTGCAAAATTTAGGGTTCACAACACTAGATCAGGGGCTAAAAGAAGGTCTTTTGTCGCCACTTGTTCAAGCGTGATTCCGCTACCATCGATAGCGATCGCGCTTCTGCCACCTGTTGCTGTAGGTCTTTGATCTGTGCTGTTTGGGCATCGATCCGTTGTTGCAATGCGCTCACCGGCTGAGTCAGGGGGGCGATCGCCGCAAACTGAGGTTCAACCACGGCTGCACTGGCAAATTGACCCTGGCGAGTGATGGATGCGCCCATATTGGCAAAGGGTCTTAACTCCGTCAACTGCCGTTGTAAGCTAGCGATTTCCGCTTCTTGGTCTTTCGAGTGTTGCCATAAATCTTGTTCACCATCAGATGGAGCGGTGCTACTAGTAGGCGATGAAGAAACTGAGGGTGAAGGAGTTGCACCATAGTACGTTTGGGGCACAAACCTCGGTCCGGTGCGCCGCTGTTGCCAGGGAGTATTGCTAATCAGCGAATGCATCAACCGGGGGCGGTTGCCTGATTTTGGATCGATGTCACTGCTGGAAGCACTCCAAACCAGCTGAATCATGTTGGGAAATCCCATCAGTTTCATGCCGGGCAACGACTGATAGCCCCGGCAAAAGGGTACAACATTATCTCCAAAGGCACTCGTATATTCGGCACTGTCAATGTAACTGTCAATTTCTGCTTCAAACCCTTGTGTATTTAAAAGAATGCTGTGCTCGACTAATTCGTCGTAGTCTTCAGGAGCCCGCCCTAAAAGATGTTTAAAATTCAATTCCACTGTGCGCAGTGGATAACAATTATCAAAAAATCGGCTGCGATATAACGCGGATTTGGCAACCCAACGAACAAAATTGCGAACGGTCATTTTGCCTTGCTTGAGTAATGACTCGGCAGAACGCAGGCGATCGCTTTCCATCACATGGGTATTGCCTAAAACTTGCCGATACACTGCCCGAATGACAATTTCAGCTTCGGCTTCAGAATGTTTGCCCCAAAATTCGATAGGTGCGGTGTCTTCAAAAGATTGACGGACTTGATATTGTTGTCGCAAGATGACTGCCTCCTACAAAAATCTAGCTTTGCAAGCGCTGATTCAGGAAGGCTTTTTGTAGAGGCAGAGCCTGCACAAAATACCTCAACAGACCGGATATCGATGGAGATATGCAAAAGCTGCATCAGCGCTATGCACCCTCTCATCTTCATATGCGATCGCCATCGAGAGTATCAAGAATTATGAAATTGGCTACTTACATTACAGACAAAAGGTTTGAATGCTGGACGTTTCAACCGTTGCTGCTGGTCAGGTCGCAGGTCGCAGATCATTTGCCCTATCACTGCCCACCTACAATTTGTAGAAGTTGTGAAAGCGATATGACCTCAATATTTGTTCTGTTATGCAAATCGATGAAATCAAAACAGGGTTAGAAAATCCAGATTTTCAGTACCGCGTCAAAGCGATCGCTGCTCTCAAAGACTATGAACCCGATGTAGCCGTCCCACTTCTGATCAGTCGCGTTAGAGATCCACATTTTGCCGTCCGCGCCCTGTCGGCGATGGGTCTGGGTAAACATCAAACTCCAGAGGCGTTTACAACGTTGCTGGAAATGCTCACAACTGACCCTGATGCCAATGTCAGAGCCGAATCTGCCAACTCGCTTTCCCTATTTGGCAACACAGCCGTGCCTCACCTGGTTTCGGTGTTTCAGCAAGACGAAAATTGGATCGTGCGCCACAGCATTTTGGCAGCTCTGGTCGAAATGGACAGCCCCACCGAGTTGCTGTCTATCTGTATCGTGGCTCTTGCCGACACAGATCCTATTGTTAAAGAAATTGCGCTTGATGTCGTTGCCACACTGCCCAATGTCACGCAAAATCCTGATGCCTTAGTGGCTTTGCTCAGATTGGTCAATTCAGAACTTGCCAGCATTCGGATGAGGGTGGCGCAAGCACTCAAGCCATTCACTGATCCAACGGCTAAGGAAGCGCTGATCCAACTGGCGCAAGATGCTGATACAGGTGTAGTGGCAGCGGCATTGAAGAGTTTAAAGAGCTAATAGCTGATAGCTGTTAGCTGATAGCTATTAGAGAAAGTCCCCCTTTTTTCTAGCACAGCGGCGTAAATGCGCAGGGATTTAGGGGGATCTTAAACAGTTTGCTATCAATAGATAGGACTTTCCAAAAATTTTCTTAGGTTTCCAATAAGCACAATAATTATTAGCTAATAATAATTTGATCTCTCACCTCTTTAAAGCTACTATTAGCTTAGGGAACTTTTGCCCTAAAAAATTGATCAAACTAAATACTTCTTAAGAGACCGAAGCTTGTCCAAGACAAGCTTCGGTCTTTTTCGTTTTGGTGTTTTCAAAGAAAAAAGTACTTATTTTCTTGAGGGAAGATCGGATGTTGGCGAAATATTCTAAGAACAGAATTTCTTGTTTCTTTTCTATAGTCCGCATTACTTGGATCTTTATTTTTGCGCTTTTTTTCCTGGTTATAATAACGAAATATCCGGGAGATCTTGAAATTAGTATCGGGAGCAATATCCGATTCAAACTAGATAGAGAAAATAGTTCGGAAAACTCCTTTTAAAAAGGATAAATTCCTCTTTCCTCAGAGAGTATTTGAAAAGTCTTACGCATCGAGTGATGGTGTCTTAGATCCCCCTAAAGTCCCCCTAAAAAAGGGGACTTTATAACACAGTTCCCCCCTTTTTTAGGGGGGAACAGAGAGTGTCTAAAATATCCCATCTGAACACGTTTCAACCATTCTCTAAAGTTAAAGTAAAAAATTATATTATTGGTAATTAGCTGCAATCAATTTATATCGATTACGTTTAGTTAAATGTAATCCAAAATAATTAGATTCTTCTATTAATAATCTGTTGTTAGGGCGATCGCTTTTTGCTAGATATATAGCCCAGCCAAAATGGTCGGTAGAGAAACCATGTGTTCTGTGCCGTCTTCTTCGGTTAGCAAAAACTCATCGCGAAATGTTTCCATGACCACGAAGCCGAAGGGGTTGAGTAATTCCAGCAAACTTTCGGCGCTATATTTGCGGACGTGTTCGGGTTCTTCGTCGGGACCCAAGCAGTTGTCTGGTACTGCCAGAAATGCTCGTCCACCAGGGCGCAACACTCGCACGATTTCTTTAATACAGGCGATGTCGTCTATGTGTGAGTACTAAACGATGTGAGGATTTCAAAGTTATGCTGCCATTGGCATGAAGTCATCGGTAAACAAATCTGCCATATGGACATCTGCGATGGGGCTTAATAGCTCGTTAATAGTGCGATCGCTCGATTGCAGGCTGCCCATGGCTGTAACCTGGCAGGTTTGCAACCATTCCGGATGATAGCTAAACAACGCCCGCATCAAGTTGGCATAGCTGATGTCTCGACTATCGAGTTGAGCACAAGTGACGCGTAAGTAATAGGTAACGCGCAACTGGAAAGGAACATCGGCGGCTTGCAGTTTTTGTCTGGCAACTTGCAGGGGGGTTGTGGAAGTCATGAGCGGTAACTCCTAAAGATGTGAGCTTGTGACGATGGAAGAGGACAAAAACAAAACGTTGAGGTGTGAAACGTTGTTTTGTCTGTTGAGCTTATGAATGTATCATCACGGTTTTTTCCGTTTCATGACGTGATTGAAGCCCTGCCCGACGGTGAGTCTTAGCAGCGCAAATCTTGATATCGATCTATATTTTTTTGTGATGGCAAAGAGGTAGAGCGTTGATCTCTATCACAACGCTAGAGTTTCAACACGTCTCGCAGTTGGGCTATATCTTCGGGTTTGATGCTGCGTTTGCCCCGTTCAATCAAGCTCACCCACATCTTGGTGCGACTGAGGCGATTGCCCAGCTCGGCCTGGTTCCAACCCAATGCTTCTCTAGCCGTGCGAATCTGTTCTCCGGTCAGCGGCATCGGTTGCACTCGGCTCAGTTCCATCAGCGTCGGTGCCGCTGGCATTGATTCATTGATGACAGCGTCGTTGAATGTTTCTGTAGGCTTGCGCCTGCGCTGAAGTCTGGCAATGCCGTCGGCAATTTCTTTGGGTGGATGAATTTGTAATTGACTCTTGCAAAGTTGTTCCCAAAATCCTTTGGGTCTGCGGGTGCGTTTGCGTCCTCCGTCTTGCCATTCGGGTTGAATGTCGGGGGGGTAGGTAAGGGGGTCAAATTCTATCGTCCAGCCCACTTCACACAAGACACGCAGATCTGTATCCCAAACATTCACCAGGCGGTTGCGTAAGTCGCGTTCTTGCTGCGCTGCCCAAACTTTTTCGGCACCATAGGCAACTTCCATTAGCGTCAGGGTGTTGATCATCTGGTTGGTGCCGGTGCGAATTTTGAAAGACAGCCATGCCAGCATGCGAGCTGCCCCTTCGCTATGTTGCCAGACGCTGGTGATGGTTTGCAGTAAGGTTTTTGAGATCACTCCATATTGGTAGAAGGCGTTGCCTTCTTCAGAGCCACGTTTGTTGAGGAAGTATTTTGCCCACATGCCTGCCCGACAGCGGATGGTCAGCCCGGTGCATTTGACGTCGCCGAAAAAATCGCGCTGCCCGTGGTAGCCGATCGCCACTTCCCAGAGCCGACTTTTTTCGACGTAAAAACTTTCACTGCTGCCCGGTTGCGACCAGTGCAGGAAGGTCAAAATTTGGGCGGGTTGCTCGGAAATGCGCTCGATCAATTTCAAGCGTTTTTCTTTGCTCAGATCTTTGCGTTTGTCTAAGCCCAGATACGACGAGATTTGGCTATCGTCGATAATAAATTCTTCTTCCCAGGGTCGATCTAACGCTGTCACATGGGCGGCATAGATCAGGTGCATACAGGCAGCCCGAATGTCGAAGGTTTCGATCACTGCCAGGGCAGCTTCTCCGGCAAGGGCTTCGGGATATTGTTCTTCGGGGTTGTCTGTCACCCAAAAAATTAGCTTGCCACGACCATCTTTGAGGGTGCTGGTGTAGGCGAGTTTGCCGTCGGGGTCGGGTTGCCACAGCAGGTCTGTTTTTTGCGTCAGAATGTTGACGCTTTCCCAGAGCAGTTTGCAGGTGGCAAAGGTATTGGTGCTGCTGTGGGCAAATAGATCGGGACTGGTGTAGGGCATCTGGTGGGGCGTCTTTTGCCCTAAGCCCGACAGCCATTCTAGTTCTTGTAGCGATTTGTTGGGCAGATCAAATTGGGTGAGAATGAGCTGTACGGCTCGGTCGATGTAGACTTGCAAAATTCTAGAAAAACTAGAGGTAAGCGAGTCGGAGGCTTCGTCAAAAATGTAGCGATAGAGGGTTTTGAGCTGGGCTTCCTGATCGATTTCGCGCAGAGCGACCTGACCCATGTCTTTTTCCATTTCGGTGAATGCCATTTTGGTCAGGTCAAACCACATGTAAGAGGCAGACGATTTCCAGAAGTTGAGCATTTTAAACATGTGCTCGACTTCTTCTTCGGTGGCAGCCATGGGTTTGTGGAAGGTTTCGCCGATGCGAGTCAGACTAACGGTGGGTTTGCCGTCTTTGCCGTCTTTGATGTCGAGGTAGGGCGATCGCACTTTTCGGGGTTCTAATTCGGCTGTTTGTAGAGCCGTTTCAAGTCGATGCCGATAAGCTTCAATCAGTTGTTGCGAAACCTGAATTGTGACCAGTTTGATCAGGGGCGATCGCGCCAATTCTTCCTTAAACTTGCTCTCCCATTGCTTGGGGATGGAAGCCAGTAAGGTTTGGCGATCGACGGTGGCAGCGCTATCAGGGGTCATGGGGAAGAGGCATAGAGGCGATGGGGATTTGAGGTTTTTGGGGTGGGGCACGCCACGCTGCGCCCAAAAAACTTAGAAGAATGTACGCTCAACGGTTGCCCGATGAATAGGATAGCGATAGGGGGACAAGATTAGAGTAAACTTTATCACCATGAACCAATCGTTTGAATCTGAATTCCTGCGAGATTTAGAAACTGTTCAAGATTCGTCAGGGCAGTCTCTGGCTCAACTGTGGGCTAAGCGATACGTCGAAAATCTCCAGGATGATGGGTCTGATTCCGCATCCACAACCGAGGATGACTTATCCACAGTAACCTCTGGAGAGGGGCGATCGCGAACAGTTGGGACATTAAAACAATCGCTACGGTTTACCAGCGCCCAATCGTGGTCGAAAACAGAATCGTTGCTGGTCAAAGAGGTGCAGCGGCACCGCATCAACCCCGATCTAATCGATCCGTGGCAAATTGCCGAAGATACACGCTATCTGTTTGAAAAAACGCTCAATGTCTATGCCGAACAGGCTCCGACTCAGCAGAGTTTGGCATGGTTGGGCGGGAGTCAGACTCAAATGTCGGCAACAGCAGGGGCAACTCCGGCTACGGCACTTGCCCCACCCGGACGGCTTTCGGTGGTCATTGCTCCAGAAGTCGGGCGCATTCGGCAAAAATATACGGCTCAAGACCCCAGAGTGCTGGGCTTTGTCAGTATGCAGTTTCACTATAGCGGTCAGATGCTATTGGAACTGCTCTCTCCGGTGGAACGTGAGTTGCTCAGTGCCTATTTCAAAGTCATTGACGATCACCTCTATATGCCATTGCATCGGTCTTATGAGGCAGCGGCAACCCACAACTACCATGCGCCCCAATTGTGCGCTGTGCGGCAACTGTTGCCTCTTAGCAGTGAGATTGCCAGGGGCATTTGTCAACGGGTGCTGCAAATCTATCCTGCCTATCAAAGCTATAGTGGCTTGCTCAGCTCTCCTTCGGTGCGCGTGTCTAGCCTGCGAGATGTGGAAATGTTTCAGGTTTATCTATGTCTCTGCGTGTTGGAAGGCAATATTGCAGCATTGCAAGACGAGCTGTTTCCTTTGTGTGTCATGCTTTATCCGCCTCTGGGAGTGCGGTGGGAACTGGTGCGGCATTTGCTACGGTTGTTGGGGCAGGCGTTGACCGAACAGCTGGATGCAGACTATGCCGCGTTGTTTAGACCCTATTCGCGGGCGTTATGGGAAATGTTTGCACCTGAGATCTTGCCAGACGTATGACGCACCTAGTACACCAACTTAAAAGTTTTAAAGGGGGTGGAGGGGGTAAAACCCCCTTTTGGGGGCGCAGCCCCCAAACCCCCATGTTGCAAAATTTCGTGTTTGCAACACTAACCTGGTTTTAAGCGATCGCAAATCGCTGTAATAGCGGCATGAATTTGCCCGCAAAACCAAAGGGTTTACGCGCAAATATATCCCCAAAATCAGCAACGCCGAATATCGCTATATCATGGATCAGGGCAATACTGGATTTGACGTTATGGATGCAATGGATTTTTTCCGTCTGAGTGCGGGGCTATGGCGATCGCAACGGACGACTCATCATCTCCCGTTCAGACAATCAGAAACCGGAGATTCGGAGATTTGGGTAGAAGCCCTTTCGCCCGATCATGCCAAAGTGATTGAAATTTGTACCCTCCATGAAATTGACCCCCAGTTGGCGATCGGTGGAGCCTATGTCAATTGGCAAGGGTCGATGTCGTGGGATCGCGAGGACGATGAAAACCACCAGGGATCAACGGTGTTTGCCCTTGTGCCCGATGACGACAACCCCAGACAAGGGCGCTTAATTCGTGAACGAGGCTATGCCGAAATCGTACCCGTGGTGGGCTACTATCACCTCGATGATGACGGTGGGCTAGTGTTGACGACTGAATATGAAACCATGAGTTCGGTCGAGCGGTTTTGGTTTGTCAACCCCAATCTGCGCCTGCGTAGCAGCACTGTGAAGCGGTTTGGTGGCTTCAGTACGGCATCTCTGTGTACAGAATTTCGGATTAAAGACGCGTCTGGCGTCGATTTTAATGCCGATGAAGCCGACCTTGCTGTGGTAGCTGCTGAGCCAGTTCAAAATGCACTTGAATCCCAAAAAGATTACTCCCTCTTTGGCTGGTGACGTTGCTAATAAAATCCCTGATAAAAGCCAGATTGCGGTCGAACCTGCTGCCTACGGGGTAGCTTACCTTCAACGTGTGCAGCAACTTGCCTTAGAACCTGCCATGGTCGATGTGTTTGACCTCAGTCGTCAGCCTGACGTGTGTCGTTGGATTGGCACGGCAATCGATCAAGTGAATGCCGAACTCAATACCTATCTAGAAGCGTGTCATGCCTGCTTTCATTCGTGGGAACGGCGATCGCTACAAATTTTGGCTGCGCCTTTGGAGCAGTCGTTTGGCATTGACGGTCTATGTAACATAGAAACCCAACCGATCACCCTGCTAATTGATGTCGGTCGGGTAATGCGACATGACTGGCTGGGGTTAGTGATCCACGAATATGCCCATGCGCACTTAGGCTCTCCAGGGCACACGCAAGCGTTTGCCACCGTGTTGACCCATCTTTGTCTGGGCTTGGGGCTAGAACCGCCGATTTGGCAAGCCGGTCAGGAAGACTTGCTGCGTCATTGGCCCTACGCCAAACCCACCCCAAACCCACTGGCGTTTTGGATGGGGCAAGCTGGCTAATCTGATCGCGGCAGTGCTTAATCCAGTGT
>NZ_JBSLYH010000062.1:0-36094 GCF_055793305.1 Calyptranema fuscum S582 | reverse complement strand
TGTGAGAACCCGCGCGGAGCGCGGGTTCTCACAGAACCTTTGTCCCAATCAACCCCCCGACGGCTACAGCAGGCTAATGCGGCTTGTGAAGTCTTCTGTTTCACAGGAAACATAAAACAATATTAGTGGGCACTGTTTAATCCAGTTCTGCAACGCCAATCAGCGATCCCATAAGATCCTTTAGAATTAAATCGCTAGCTGTTTAGTTAGAACAGTGGATGGTTATGTTTCAAATGGGTGGTATTTTTTTGAAACGCTCCTATAGTGGGTATTTCAAACAATAAGTACTTCAGCAGCATCAAAACATTTCCCAAGTGAATCAACGATATTGAGTGCATCAATGGAACTTGAGACAGCAGTCGAATTCACGGACTCCCTGGTGTTTGCTCATACCGGCAAGCACCTGACAGATCTTCAAAGAGCCGTATTTAGTGCGTCCTGGCCGTTGAAAAATAAAAGCTACGATGAGATTGCCGATAGTTTTGGGTATTCTCCCAACTACATCAAGCAAGATACCGGACCAAAACTCTGGAAGTTGCTGACCGAAGTCTTAGGTGAAAAGGTTAGTAAAACCAACTTTAAGTCTGCGATCGAACGGCGATGGCACGCTGATGCGGCAGCTACTCCCGGAGGTGTTGCTCATCCCTCAACCATGCAACCGACTCAGACAATTGCCCCGACGCCTGCTGTAATCGGAGAGATGACTCCACTCAAGGGTTCTGCGACCTCCCAGCAAGATTGGGGAGAAACGGTAGATGTCTCGGTTTTTTATGGTCGTCTCGAAGAATTAATGCAGCTTCAGGATTGGATTGTCAATGACCATTGCCGGTTGGTGGCAATTTTGGGCATGGGAGGTATGGGAAAGACTGCCCTATCCGTGAAACTTGCCCAACAGCTTCAGGGTCAATTTGAGCGGATTATCTGGCGTTCTCTGCGAGATACGCCCACGTTGAAAGATATTTTGGCGGATGTGCTGCAATTTTTGCATCAAAGCCAGGAAACAGATTTGCCAGGAGATACGGCGGGTCGAGTAGCACGGTTGATTCAAGAGTTGCGGTCTACCCGTTGTCTGCTGATTTTTGATAATGCCGAGACGATTTTACGCAGTGGCGATTGTGTCGGGCAGTATCGAGAAGGCTATGAAGAGTATGGGGAACTGTTTAAGCAGATTGGTGCCGATCGCCATCAAAGCTGTGTATTGTTGACCAGTCGAGAAAAACCCAAAGAAATTGCTTTATTAGAAGGAGAATCCTTACCCGTTCGTTCGTTGCAATTAAAAGGCTTGAAGGTTGAAGAAGGTCAGGCTATTTGTACCCTGAAAGGGAGTTTTACGGGGTCAGAAGGCGAGTGGCAGCAGTTAGTCGAACGCTATGATGGCAATCCTTTAGCACTGAAAATTGTTTCAACCACAATTCAAGAGTTGTTTGATAGTGATGTCTCTGAGTTTTTGCAGGAAGGCACGGTTGTTTTTGATGACCTGGGAGAATTGCTAGATCAACAGTTTGATCGGTTGTCTGCGTTAGAGCAAACGATTTTATATTGGCTGGCAATTAAACGAGAACCAACGTCACTGCAAGAATTGCATGATAGTTTAGTGTTTCCGGTATCCAAGCGAGAATTATTGGAAGCGGTGAAATCTTTAGGTCGGCGATCGCTAATTGAAAAATTTGCTGCCAGCTTCTCGTTCCAATCGGTCGTGATGGAATATGTCACAGACCGCTTTATCCAGCGAATTTGTCTGGAAATTGCCAGCGGAGACATTGATCTATTTAACAGCCATGCTTTGATTGAAGCCCAAGCCAAGGAATATCTGCGGCATATTCAAACCAGCTTCATTTTGAAACCTGTGGTTGATAAATTGCTTGCAAGTTTGAAAAAGAATGCCGTTCATCAGATCAAGCAAATTATTGCTACTCTGAAAGCCGAACCGATGCTAGAACCGGGATATGCTGGGGGTAATGCGCTCAATCTGTTGTGCAGTTTGGATGTGGACTTAAGAGGCGAAGATTTTTCCAATATCACGATCTGGCAAGCCTATTTGCAAACTGTCAATTTACATCAGGTGAATTTCACCGGAGCTGATCTGGCGAAATCAGTCTTTGCCCAACGGTTGACTAGTTTTGGTGCGGTCACGTTTAGCCCGGATGGGCAATTGCTGGCGACGGGCGATGCGAGTGGTGAGATTCGCTTGTGGCAGGTGTCAGACGGTCGGCAACTGGTAACGTGCAAGGGGCATTCGGGATGGGTGCGATCGGTGGTCTTTAGTCCAGATGGATCACTGTTGGCGAGTGCCAGTAGCGACCAGACGGTGCGCCTGTGGGATGTAGACAGTGGTCAATGCCTCAAAGAACTGCGAGGACATGCGGCATGGGTGCGATCGGTAGCGTTTGATCCGGCGGGTCAGCTCCTGGCGAGTGGCAGTGGCGATAACACCATCAAGTTTTGGGATGTGCAAACGGGAGACTGTGTGAACACACTTCAGGGGCATAGCTCCTGGGTCTGGTCGGTGGCGTTTAGCCCGGATGGTCGGCGGTTGGCGAGTGGTAGCGAAGACCAAACTCTGAAGCTGTGGGATGTGCAGACTGGCGAGTGCCTCAACACCTTTCAGGGGCATACGTTGTGGGTGCGATCGGTGGTCTTCAGTCCAGATGGTACCCTGCTGGCAAGTGGCGGTGGCGATAACACCATCAAACTGTGGGATGGACAAACAGGCGAGTGTCTCAAGACCTTGCAGGGTCACAATCATCGGGTGCGATCGGTGGTCTTCAGTCCAGATGGTACCCTGCTGGCAAGTGGCAGTGGCGACTATACCCTGAAGGTGTGGGAGGTGAGCACCGGGCAATGCCAGAAGACCCTGTATGGCCATAGCAATCGCCTGGAGTCGGTGGCATTCAGCCCCGATGGCACGTTATTGGCAAGTGTGGGAGAAGACCGCACAATGCGGCTATGGGATAGCCATACCGGACAGTGCTTAAGAACATTACAGGGATATGCAACCTGGGTGCAGTCCGTCGCCTTCAGTCCCGATGGGGCATTATTGGCGAGTGGCAGCGAAGACCATCAGATCCGGTTTTGGCAGGTTGAGACGGGGCAATGCCTAAATACGATTAAAGGGCATACGGGGTGGGTGTGTTCGGTCGATTTCAATTCGCAGGGAAATCTGTTGGCGAGTGGCAGCAGTGACTATACGATCAAACTTTGGGATGTACAAACGGCGCAGTGCCGCACTACGTTACAGGCAAGTCGTTGGATCCGGGCGATCGCCTTTAGTCCCGATGGCAATCGCTTAGTCAGTGGCAGTGGCGATCGCATCCTCAAGCTCTGGGATGTGGTGACGGGCGAGTGCCTCAAAACCTTTTCAGGTCATACCAGTTGGGTCTGGTCTGTGGCATTTAGCCCCGATGGGCAAACCCTTGCCAGTGGCAGTTATGACCTGACGGTAAGGGTGTGGAATGCTAACACCGGCGACTGTCTGAATATTCTTCGGGGGCACACCCGCTGGGTGCAAACGGTAGCATTTAGCCCTGACGGGCAAATTCTTGCCAGTGGCAGTTGCGACAACAGCATCAAACTATGGGACGTGGCAACTGGAGAATGCCTCAAAACCTTTTCAGGTCACGCCAGTTGGATACAGACGGTGGCATTCAGTCCCGATGGGCAAACTCTTGCCAGTGGTAGTTGCGACAGCACCGTCAAACTATGGGACGTGGCGACTGGAGAATGCCTTAAAACTTTTTCAGGTCATACCAGTTGGATCTGGTCTGTAGCATTTAGCCCCGATGGGCAAACCCTTGCCAGTGGCTCTCAAGATGAAACCATCAAACTCTGGCATCTGAAAACAGGGCAGTGTCTCACAACCCTGATCGCCAAACGCCCCTATGAGGGAATGAATATCACGCAGGTAAGAGGGCTGACCGACGCACAAAAAGCCACCCTCAAAGCCTTAGGCGCAGTGGAGGCGACGGTATAACCGCATCGCACCCAGCGAACCGACAAACAGCAGAAGCACCCATGTATTCGACGGTTCGGGCACAGAAGCAATCGTCTGATTCAAGTTATAGGCAACCAGGGTTAAAGCGGTAGGACTGTCAAAATAACGAGCGAAAGACCCGTGAATCGTGGCAGACGCTGACGTTTGCTGACCGCCCAGCAAGCTATCGAGCGAACGTTGACTCGAACTCAATGTGATGCCAGCACTTTGATCGACAGCCAATGTATTGGATGAACTCAGCGATCGCAGCTGACTCGAAATCGTAAAAAAGTCGAGGGGGTTGGCAAACGTTGTATCAGTCGCGTCATATAAACCCAGGAAAATCACACCGATGGCAACGGCAGTTTCAATATCGGGTTGATCAATAACTGTGCTGAGGTTCAATGTCGCATTAAAGTCAAACGAAAACGTTTCTCCCCCGTCTACAAAAAACGATACCCCAATCACTTCCGCTAAGCCTTCGGCAATACCAACATAGGCACTTCCAGTTCCCGTAACCTGGCTCACCG
Source organism: Calyptranema fuscum S582 (assembly GCF_055793305.1). NCBI lineage: Bacteria > Bacillati > Cyanobacteriota > Cyanophyceae > Oculatellales > Oculatellaceae > Calyptranema > Calyptranema fuscum. The sequence goes on along the minus strand of NZ_JBSLYH010000062.1, from coordinate 31,594 downwards.
CCGTGGTCTGCGCCTCTGAGAGAGGTGATTGATCAACGAGAAAGAAGGCATCTGCATCCGCCGTACTGTTGACGATACCGTTCCCACCGATCGCCTGAGTATTGGTAACGGTAAACGCATTGACATCTGTTGGCAATTCGCTAAATTGATTCAGCGTAAAAGTTGCCTCTGAGCGGGATAATGTTGCCGACCAACTGGGCACCGCTAATAGTGTATTCGCACCGATCACCGTCACCAAAGACGCCAAAACATTGGTCGCCAATCGATTGAATCGCATGGTTAAAACCTCAGTAGGGGATAAGAAGTAAGGATGGGGTAACAGCTAACAGCTAACAGCTAACAGCTTATTGCGTGTTCTCTTCGCCCAGAAATTCCAGGACTGCGGGTTTTTGTTTGACCTGTGCCTCCAGGGGTCTGACTTTTTCGACTAATTGAATAAACTGCGAATAGTCTGGTACGGGTGCGTTAGAGATGTAGCCTGCGTCTTCAGCAATGCTGGAGTCGGCTTGACTCATCACCGTTTTCAGAAATTCTTGATTCTGGAGCGAAACCGTGGGAGAAACCAGGACAGATCCCACTGGAATTCTGCGACTGGTATGCAGCACCCGAAACCTGGTTTCACCAAATTGGCTACGGTGTTGCCGAAATTCTTCTTCCGATAACGCTCCGGCATCAGCAGTGCCCTGACTGAGCCAATCTAAAATATCTACGGGGGTCGGTGCAAAGCGGATTTCTGCCAGGGTTAAACCATATAGATCATAGAGAGGCAGATAATAGCCTGTAGCAGACCCCACTTGCCCCAGTGCCACCGTTTTGTTTGCCAATTCACCAATATCCTGGATGGGGCTATCGTCGCGTACGACCAGAACTGAACGTAAGTTGCTGATGCCCTGTAGCGGCAGGAGCGGGGTGTATTGATATTTGCTGATGGCGATCGCCGCTAATCCTGGCGGTGCAAAAACAATTGCCCATGCCTGACGACTGATCTGTTGAATGGCTTGCAATTCATTCAACGCAGGTTCCAGTTCAATAATTTTATGAGTAGTTTGTTCCAGATAGGCTTTGAAGCGATCGTATTGGTCTACAGACTGAGTACTGGCATCATAACTGACCAGACCAATAATCCATCGCTCAATCGGACCTGAGCTACTAGTTTGCTCACAACTCGAAAATCCGAAGGCAAGAAGTAGCCCAAGCTGAGATAACAGAAGGCGGCGTGAAAGCATACATGCTGATGACTAAAGGATGAGGTTGAGAGACATGATCCCCAGGTGTGGATGGCAGATCTATCCCTTGCTGATGCTGACAATCATTACAATCTACCTGGATCTGTTGAATCCGCTGATTTATCGACACTATAGCGGCTACTGCGGCGACCACTACGGTATTGATCCAGCCGTTGAATTGCCATCATCAAACTCATCTTCATCCGAGAAAAGGCATCTGCTAAACTCCCAACCTCATCATTCGAAGTCCGTTCAAACTCTGCTTCTGTATTCCCCATACTGACGGCTTCCGCAACTTTGGCAATGCGGTTAAGCGGGCGAACAACATAGTGCTTCAGCCAGAAGTTGACGGTCAAAACGGTTGCTGCAAAAATCAGTGTGAATACACCGATCTGCACCATAAATGATTTCTGAACATTTTGTAGAACGGTGGTTGACGGCACAAAAATCATCTGGGCACCGACGACTTCATTCAGTTTCCAACCAAAGCCATTGGCTGTGCCATATCGCTCAATCATACTGGACGGTGCAGCATCAGGAGTGCTGTGACATTCCAAACAACTTTCTTTAGAAATGGGCAGAGGTCGAGCAACATAAAATAGTTTGCCACTGGGAGAGTTATAAAATCCCCGTTGTTCTTTGAGCGCAGTATCTTGCCGGAAGCGTTCTACAATGGTTGACTCAAACCCATCAGCTTTGTCTCGGAGATTGGTTGGGTTGAGGGTGGCTTCCTTATAGAAAAATTCTTTATACGCCTCGTTACTACGCCACTTTTCAAACACTTCACGGGCGGAGTAAGCGGGGACTGTTTGCGGCAAAAATTCAGTTTCTAGTTTATCTGCTAGCTCTGGTTTGACCTGTGTGTTGGTATAGTCTCGCACCGAGTTCATGGTTTCCATCAACATCAGAGCTTGAGATGTAATTTCATTTTGCGCACTGGTGTTTAAGATCCGAGATAACGTGATGCCGCTGGCAATCACACCGCCAATAAAGACTAAAACTAAAAGCAGGGTGAGTTTCTGCCCCAGCTTGAGGTTGCTTGCAGCAGATTGAAATGGTCTGATCATGGCGGACTCCATATAAAAATAATGATTAAAGAATGAAGGCTTAATTGTTTGCGAAAGCCCCATCACACTACGCACTTGGGTGAGGAGGGGAGCAGAGGTAGAATCCCTGCATGAGGCACTGCCCCACACCCAAACGTCCTAATGTGAATACGTAAAGCGATAGGTCATCAGGCGTTCACAAGTCAGTTCACAAATCATATTTAGAACCGTTAAATGCTTTCATCTCAGCTATTTAAAACATCAGGAAGCCAAAACAAGATAAGAATCAACAGACACGCAATACATAATCCAATCGTGAAAAAATCCACAAGTTGTATCCTCCCTTTTCCGGAATCGGGGTTGCCAAAATTTCGCTTGAAATCTGCAAACAATCTGAATTACTCCAGTTGGCGAGCTGCAAGCCGCGCAAATAAGCCATCTTTTTCCTGTACCAATTTGTCAAAATTGCCAACTTGCACCACTCTGCCGGACTCAACAACATAGATGCGATCGGCATCGCGAATTGTGCTCAGACGGTGAGCAATTACAATTCGGGTCGCATTCATTTTGTTGAGGCTTTCGGTAATGATGGATTGTGTGTTGTTATCCAGCGCACTGGTAGCTTCGTCCATCAAAATAATCTTGGGTTTTAGCACCAACGCCCGCGCAATTAACAATCGTTGACGTTGTCCACCCGACAGGTTGGTACCCCCTTCACTGATGACGGTATGCATGCCCATGGGCATTTGTTTGATGTCATTGGCAAACCCGGAGTTATTAGCGGCTTCCCAGGCTTCGTCCATGGTGACTAATGCACCGCCCGTAATAATTTCGTAGATCGATCCTGTGCTAATTCTGCCGTTTTGCAGCACCACACCCAGTTGCCGCCGTACAGCGCTGACATCCAACCCTGCCAGATCTTGTCCATCGTAATAAACGGTGCCAGAAGCCGGGGTTTCAAACCCCAGCAGTAACCGAAAGATAGTAGATTTGCCGCTACCGGAAGGGCCGACCGCAGCGATGAATTCTCCGGGTTCGGCATGGACACTGACATCATCTAAAATCAGTGGCCCATCTTCCCGGTACCGGAAGGTGACATGATCCAGCGACAGGCGACCCGTCAATCGACCGGGATCGGTTTTGCTGGGATCGACTTCTGGTTCTGCTTTGACAATCGACTGTGCCCGTTCCCACAACGGCACGATATTCAGTGTGCTGATGAAAATGTTGCTGAGATCGCGTGCGCCCTGGATGAAGATGCCAAACGCAGAGTTAAACGCTAAGAAGACTCCGGCACTCAGCCCTGCTCCTCCCTGACCTTGAGATTGCTGAATAAACAGAATGGCAAACCAGAAGAGCAGTGTGGCGCTGATGGTGGGCAGCAATTCGTTAAATACAGCGACGCTGTCGTCGAGCCGCTGGGATTTTGCTTGCAGTTTTTTCTGCCGACTGTATTCTTTGCCCCAGTAAGCAAAGGCACGTTCTTCGGCAGCAGCAACGCGCAGTTTGGCAACTCCGTTGATCAGTTGGACGGTCAGACCAAGCAGCAACCCGTCTAACTGTTGCAGGGGACGCACCAGACGCAGGTTGAGCAGACTCGTAGAGAGGGTGACAAACACGGCGATAAATGCCAATACGCACGCCACGATCGCCAGTTGCCAACTGTAGACAAACATCAGCCCCAGGTTGAGCAAGGCAAACACACTGCTGAAAACCGTGCGCAGGGTGGCACCGCTGACCTGCCGCCGAATTTTGCCGACGGAGAGGACGCGCGATTGGATATCGCCGGAGGAATATTGCCGGAAAAATGAGGGTTTGAGATTGAGTAGAGCATCCCATACAGCCGGTTGCAGGGTGGCGTCGGCTGCCGTTTCTACGCGCAAGCTGACGATGCCTCGCGCCATTTCAAAGGTCGATTGTCCGATGGCGACGGCAAATAGGGCGAGTCCCAGTTGCCACAGCAGACCGCGATCGCTATCCGGAATGGCACTGTCGATCAAAATTGCAGTTGCCTGCGGAATCACCATCCCCAGCAACGTGGCGGCTATGCCTGTGAGAATCAACAGCAGTACATCCGTTTGATGACCTTTGAGGCTGAAAAACAGCAAATCTAAGGGTTGCTTGACCTTCCCTGCCAGCGGTCGATAGAACATAAACGCTTCCGGGGATAGCGCCGATGCAACTCGCTCATCAACCGGAATGCGTTCGTAGGTGATCGGGTCAAACAGTTGATAATGTCCTGATGCGACGGGCAGCAAGGCGACAGGGTTTTGCTCAGACTGGGTGTATGCCAGCAAAGGGCCGTTATCGCGTTGCCACCAGCGATCGCTCAAGAGCACTCGCCGCATCCGAATCCGGGAAGCACGGGCGATCGCCTCCAGGGGGTCTTTGATCCGGTTCAGTTCTTCCGAACGGGCTGGAGGTTGAATGGTGATATCGAGTGCCCGTCCTACGGCTCCGGCAGCGATTAGCAGGGCAGTGCCTTCGCTAGGCAAAGCGGCTTCTCCGGGCGGACGCAGCACTGAAGCAAGCTCGTCCAGGGCAGCTTGCGTCACCTGGCGATTCAGGTGTTCTCTTTCTTGAAACCGTCGAAATGCCGCTTCTGCGTGTTGCTGCGTCAGCATTTCCAGGTAATGCAAGAAGTATTGATGCAACTGCCACAGACCCACCACTAATTGCTCTGGGGTTTCCAGTTCATGGGTGTCGAGCAGATTGATTTCAATGGTGTCTGTGGCGTGCAACCAGAGGCGATCGCTAAACGGCAAGATCACTGAATCAGCAGTCAGCGGAAAGGACTCGACCCCCATCCATGTGGTGGTGCCCGTGCGCATTTCGACCCAGACGACGGTGCCCGGTGCTGCCTGGAAGGTTTGCCCCTGGGTCAAAGACAGCGACTTTCTGCCCATTCCAGAGACAGTGGCGGGGGGGGTGGGCGTGGCGTGAAGCGCTGTGCTTAAGTGAGCCATCCAGTTCATGAGCCAGGTGTCTAGCAAGCGCAAGGCATCTGGTTCGTTAACGAGGGTGTGGTGGCTAAAGTTGTGCAGCGAGATTTTCAGTAATTCGGTGGCTTCGATGGCAACAGCAACAATGCCGCGATCGCCCTCTGCCTTTACCTCTGTGCCAAACAGCGCCTCTTCTGCTTGAGCGCTAAACAGATATTGGCGGGCACCCTGTGGCTTGCCATGCTTGACCGCAACGGTAAAGAGATTGACCGAACCCGACTGAATCAGCCAGACTGCCTCCGGATCGTCTAACAAGACGGGCTGATTTCCTTTAATTTTGTAGACTTGCGGTTGCAAATCTTTGCTATCGAGTTGTTTCAGCATAACTATTGCTCTTGGAGCGCTCCTCCTTCGCTGTGGATCAAGTGGGCGTACGCGCCTCCCTGCCGACTCAAGTCCTCATGAGTGCCCCGCTGGACAACCTTGCCTCGTTCCAAAACAATAATTTCGTCGCAATCTCGAATCGTACTCAGGCGGTGAGCTACCACGACACAAGAACACCCCCGTCGCCGCAGATTTTGATCGATAATCAACTCCGTTTCTGCATCCAGGGCGCTGGTAGCTTCATCGAGCACCAGAATGGAGGGATTTCTCACCAATGCTCTGGCAATTTCTAAGCGTTGCCGTTGTCCGCCACTGATATTTGCCCCGGCTTCGATCAACTCGGTGTCATACCCTCCCGGCATCAGGAGGATCAGATCATTAATAGCGGCATCTTTGCAGGCTTTCACGACATCCTGATGGGGCACTGTTTCATCCCATAGCGTCAGGTTTTCGGTAATGCTGCCAGCAAACAAAAAGATGTCTTGCTCAACCATCGCCACCGAGTTCACCAGAATCGGACGGGGAATGTGCGATCGCGGTTTTCCATCAAATAGAATTTCGCCGTCCCAGGGTTCATAAAGACCGCAGATCAGCTTTGCCAGCGTGGACTTACCTGACCCACTGCCTCCGACCAGTGCCACTCGTTCGCCCGGTCTAATAGAAAAACTAAAATTTTCAATCAAAGGGCCTGCCAGACGACTGTAGCCAAAGGTGACATTTCTTAGCTCGACATACCCTTCCATGCGGAAGGAATGGACATCTACGTGATAGTCGGTTTCTGTGCGGTTGGCTTCTGGATCGGTGGGATTTTCCAATACATCATCCAGGCGATTGAGATCGCCTTCTAATTCTTGAAGCGTGCTACCGAAGTTGACCAGACTATTGACCGGCGCTAAAAAGCTGCCAATGAGAATTTGGAAGGCAACCAGCATACCAATCGTGAGGTTGCCATTCATCACCCGCAACCCGCCGATCACCAGGACGGACGCCGTAGCTAAGGTGCCCAGCAACGTCGGTAAGACCGATAGAATCTGGTTTTGTAGCCCAAGCTGTTGTTGCGAATTTACTGCCTTGGCGTAATATCCAGAAAACTTGGCAAACAGGTCAGCCTCCAGACCCGACGCTTTGACCGTTTCCATCGTCTGAATGCCACCGATCGCCACCCCCGACACTTTGCCATACTCCTGTGCCAGCCGCATATTGGCATCGACCCGCGATCGCGACAACGATTGCAGAGCAAAGAAATTAACACTGGCAAAAAAGATGCCAATCAGGGTCAAAACCCAGTCATACAGAAACATGACGATCGCATAGAACACGATCATGATGCTGTCAATTACAGTAGTGGCAAGACGACCGGAGAGGGTATTGGCAACTTTATCATTCAGTTCCAAACGACTGCTGATCTCACCGGCAAAGCGTTGGGCATAAAAGCCAATGGGCAGGCGGATCGTATGCCAGAGAAACTGCCCCGACATTCCCACCGATAGCTTTAACATCAGCCGCCGTAAGTAATACAGCCGCAAGCGTGCCAGCAGCCCAATCAAAATTACTGCCCCCAACATGCTGATAATCAGCGGACGCAGCCATTCTTGCCGACCCTGAACCAGAATTTCATCGACAAAGACCTGGGCAAACGCAGGCACAGCCAACCGGGGAACGGTCAGCAATAGACCTGCCAGCAGACAATACAGCAATGCCCCCTGCACCCCCTCAAGCCGTCGTCCTAAGCTCTCAAAAATGCTGGGTTTGCGTCCGCCTTTCTGAAACTCGGGCCCCGGTTCCATCACCAGCACAACGCCGGTGTATGCCTGGTCAAATTCGGCAAAGGAAACCGTACGCGGACCTGTCGCGGGATCATTGAGAAAGACGCGATCTGGGCTAAATCCTTCTACTACTAAAAAGTGATTGAAATTCCAAAACACAATATAGGGCGGACGCAGATCTCGCAGCTTTTCCAATGGCATTTGAAAGCCTTTGGCTTGAAGTGCATAACTGCGAGCGGCTTTCATGACGTTAGAGGCTTTACTGCCATCCCGAGAAACGCCACACTCTTGCCGCAATTCGGGCAGAGGAACAACCCGTCCGTAGTAGCCCAAAATAATTCCTAATGCCGCAGCACCACATTCTACAGCCTCCATTTGTAAGAGGGTCGGGGTTCTGACTCGACCGACTTCTGGAGGCTTAAACAATTTTGACTTCAGGATGCCTACTATGTGACGCATTGTTCCTCTGAAAGGAGTAAATAGTTGTAGATCCGCCAATTAATTGCCGGTCAGCGATTTGAGTAGAGGAATGACATAGCTAATCGGCGATCGCTCTCCCACCTTGACCCGCACAATCGTCGTCGTTGCTGCCGAAAACTTTTGCTCGGGCCCCTTCGAAGACGACCAGGCATAGCCACTGTAGGTCGCCGGGTCGGCTTCTAACTGAGCAAATACTTCAATGGTGTGACCGTTAGCAATCAAGCTTTGAGCGGTGTCTTCATTGCCAATCAAAACCGTTGCCCCTTGTGACGTAACAGGAAACGATGACACCGTAGTGACTGAGCCAAGAATGCCACCAAAGCGCTCTCGTTTGACCGTACTGGGTGTCACCTGAATTTCCATCCCCGGTTCGATCTGCTTGCCATCTTGAATTGTGAAGTAGGCAACGCTCGATAGTTGAGTAGAATCTGTTTCAACATTGATGGTGGCAACGTTGCTCCCCGCACTGACAAGCTGCCCCGGAACAGCAGCAACTTCCACAACAACACCATCAAATTCACTTTGAATCTCGCTAGAATTTTGCAGCTTTGCTTCTAAAATCGCGATATTCTGCTTTACTGCCTGAATCTGATTGGCTCGACTATTGGTGGATTCCAAATTTTGTTGGGCAAAACTGGTAGCCTGGGTTTCCAGTTCTCGCAGTTGCGCTTGCAGTTCTGAGATCGTCGTCAGATTTGCCAAATATTGCCGTTCGGCGTCAGCTTCTTGCACATCCAATTGTTTCAGTTGCGATTGGGCATCGGCATAGGTCGCCAGGGTGCTGAGATATTCTTGTTGTGCTTGCAACACCAGATCCCCAGAGATTGCCCCTTCCGCTAAGATTTCCTGACGTTTTTCTAACCGATCTTGCAAAATGGGCAGCAACGTCTGAAGCGCTTGCAATCGCTGTTCCAAATTCCGTCGATTTTCACGCAATGCCTCAAGACTACTATCCCGCAAAACTGGCGTCAGATCTTGCGCATTCCGCAGTCTTTCGAGTAGCGTTTGCCGTTGTTGTGCCGTCGAACTGGCTTCTTGCGTAGTCCGCTGACCTTGTAGAGAACTGGCTTCTTGGGCTTGGGCTTGTAACTCCGCCAGTTTATTCTGCTCTTCCTGTAGCTGTTTCTCTAATTCTGGATCGGGCTGGAGGGTGGCAATCACGTCCCCTTCTTTAACGGTGTCCCCTGCTTCCAGGTTCATCGTCACGACTTGCCCAGAACTTTCCGATTGCACAGAGACTACTTTATGAGGATAAATCAATACACCCTGTCCAGTCACCGTGATTGGAATCCGTCCCACCGTACTCCAAATCAGAGCGAGAAAGGTTAAGGCACCTAATGTCGTCAAGGGTAGCCAAGATTTAGGACCGACCACTTGCATCAGCTGGTCTAATTGTTCCGGAGAAGATAAACGCTCCAGCGACTCTTTTCTGAATAGGTCACGTTTTTGATCTAACATTTGCCTCTATCCCAAATACGCTGTGCCGTAATAATCAACCTAGAAATAAATTTGGTGCTCTGTTTGAGTGATGCGGTGTAGAAGTCCGTTACAGAGGGGTAGTACCCCAGCTCCTTTGTTCACTCGCATGGATTGGATCAACGACTAACAATTCATCTGAGACTTATAAAAATTACGGGTTAATAGCGCAAAAACATCAAGCGCCTTTAACTTTGAGTCGTTTTAGCAACCAATCAAATCTGGCTCCGGCTAAGGTAACGTTGTCTAAAACATTGAAGTCAATTTCATCGGCATAGTCGATGTTTTCGTTCAACGTTTGTCCTTCGTCATAAATACGTCTGCCGTATCCAATCCGCCCGACAATGTCGCGGAGTCTGTTTAATAGCAAAACGGATAACAATCGGTAAAAGTGGGAGGCAAACACAACGTCCTGGTGCAGTTTGACGTAGAGTTCTTGTTTGGGCACCATCAAAACCAGCGAGTCTTCCGAAGCTTTGATCGTGGTTTCGGGGGGGTAGTCGTCTACGAAAGGCATTTCTCCGACAATGTCGCCCCGCAATAGTCTGGCGATCTCTCGGACGGATTCACTGTCGTCAAGAGACGTAAAGACAACAGCCAGAGGATTTTGGTCTTCATCGGAGACGGAAACACTCATCATGCCATTGAGCAAGATGTATAGCCCATCTACGGGTCTGCCTTTATGAATCAAGACTTTGCCAGCAGGAATTTCTTCCCGTTGTCCGGTGGCAATCATCCAGTCAATATCGCTGTCACTCAATTCGCCAAAGACAAAGAGCACTTCTCGAAGTTGAGAGTTTTGGGCAAATCTGCCATACCCCAGCTGATTGACAATCGATCGCAGTCGATTGGACAGAAGAATGGCGATCGCCCGATATAAATGAGCTGCAAAACTCACATCTTGTTGAAGTTTGACGGTTAGCTGCTGTTGAGAAATCGATAAGACGAGTGAATCTTCCAGCGCTCTAACAACAGTCGAAAGCAGGCGAGAATCCAGCAGGCATTCTTCCCCCGTAATTTCGCCACTGGATAGTCTGGCAATCTCTCTTTCTGTGCTGTCGCGTCCTTCTAAAGCCGAAAAAGCAGCCGCCAGAGGGTCACTTTCTGCTTGAGGAACAGCAATGGTCAACGTGCCCTCTAGAACGAGATATAAGCTGTCAGATACTTGACCTTGCTGGAGTAAGATCTCGCCAGCCGCCAGTTCATCGCGCTTTCCCGTAGCGATTATCCAATCGATATCGCTATTACTTAATTCTTTAAGTAGAACGCTTGTCATAGCCCACAATACCTAACGTTGTGCTGACGAGACGAGAAGGGTGAGTGAATGCCTGATTGATTAATTCCTTCACACCTGTTTGCATGAACTCCTTCATTCATAAGCATCTGAACTTTAAGGGCGTGACGTTGAAATCTCTAAATCTCTATATGAGAATTTATGATTCTTTCAACGGCAAGCCCCTATCAGCAGCAAGCTACATGAAGTGCAGCAAAGTAAAGCAGATCAGGACATTAATCAACTCAACGGAGCTTAAGTGAAATGGCAGTTAGACCGAGGCTTGCTGATCCCTCGATGGGTCTGACACAGAGTCACTCAAGCCGTGAGTAATGTTTGAAAATCAAGCCGATCAGAGGCATCAAAAACTATGAAATTAAGGAGCGTAAAACCCTGGTGCGGGTAATCTCCTACGCCCCAGATGCCAACTTAGATGATGATAAAACCCCATTTCAACAGATCTGATGGGTCTCGCTATCCGCAGGGTTGGGGTGAGGGGTTTGAAGACTTTTATCGACAGTAACGCCTCCCGCTACGGATTCTAGCGTTTCATCTGATAATTCCATGGAAGAGTCTGTTGCAGTTGTCGTGGTGTCTTCAGTCGATTGGCTGCTGTCGTCAGTCTCGATTGACATACATCCTCCTGTTGAACTTGTGAGTAGAAGAACTCTGATTTGCGTGTGACTCTGGTCAGTAGATGGGTGTATTTAATTGAGATAGCGTTGGGAGTTTGGAATCATAACCCCCGATCCCTCTGCTTGCAAGTCGTTAGACCTATGTACGGATATCAATCTTTTAGAAGCTTTGGCAGGATGGGGGAAGTAGGGAAGTTCATCCTCAAATGAAAGGACAAGCCTCGTAACCCTTGGTTGTGCTTAGTTTCACAAAAGATTGATATGAGCTGTTTAAGCGAATGCGATTGAAACTTCAAGGCTATTTCCAGAAAGACTTGTCAGTCATTTAAGGAAGTCCAATTGAAAAATAAGATTGCCCCGGATAGAACAATCGATGTGAAAGATTCAGAAGTTTCAAGCAACTTTAGTCTTTGTAATCAGTACTATAAAGAATATCTGAAATAGTTGTAAATATAGAAATGTTCAGAAAAGTTGAGGACGTTATGAAACTCCCCACACTTGTGATGAATGAACTAATTGATTGTGTTAAAAATCACTCATGAATCAGTAATTTAACTGAATACGATTGGATGTGGAAAACCAGGGTGTGTGCAACTCATACATCATAAAGAAACACCACAAAGGTGCTTCACACAAAATTTCTAATTAAAAAATATACTCATCCGATACGGCTTGACGGTCTATAACGATCTGTTGGGCTTGAGCATGATGGCGCACATACAGTACATAGACTCTATCGCCGTTTATCTCAAAGAGGATTCGATAAGTATTGTTACGTTTACCCTGGCAGATCTGTTGCACCGCTTCCTGAGTGGTGCTGTTTTTAAGCTCATGGCTAGTCTGAAACCCACTTATTTTTTGTTTTGGAGGGCGTGACGGCTCTGCCGTCGCACCCAAGAACTCCGACCGGCAGACCCACCCCCAACCGCTACTAAATAGCAACATTGCAGCCTTTTAGGAATGGGAATTAAATAACTCCGATAATTTGTTGTACGGGCGAACAGCCGTTCGCCCCTCCAAACGATTCAATATTCGCTCTTATTTACTCCACGATCCTTAGTCGCCCTCGATCATGTTGGCGATCGCACGCCCATTAACCGTAGGTCACAATGGTATGTGACGGGTGAAACTTGATAGTTTTCGTAAAAAACTACTTGATTAGTTGCGCGAACCACAACTAATCAAAAGATTCATGCGATCGCTTTAACGTCCTACAGAAAAGCAATCTATTATGATTCTTGCTTAAGATTAAAAATGCAAATGGACTAGATCCGGACTAAACCAGGGTTATTTTCTGCCCCCTGACATCCCAATCTCCAATATCATGCATAGCAATCAATCATCCAGGAAAACAGTGTTTGACACAAACGCAGTTGCTGGATGTCTGCTTCTGCTTGAGCGACCAAATTAGCCTTTCGTTCTGACCAGGGCAACGTATCCGGCAGTTGCTGGACTAGATCGATGGCACTATGCGGTTCTTTGCGTTGCAGTGCCGCCTGGGCTGCTGCTAAAACACGACCGTAGTATTGCTCTTGCTCCTGATATTCCAGCGTTTGCAGTAACGGCTGAAGTTGCCGCTGCCAAAACAAGTGGGAGGTAACCTGGTTGGCTTCCTGGCGAGCCGTCAACACATCTTGATTGCTCAGCGCAGCACTGACAGCTTGCAAGTGTCGCTCATTATTCAACCATTCAGTCTGCATTTGCTCAATCGAGGCTTGAGCCGCTTCATATAAGGGGCTACTTTGAGGAATAGCCTGGAGCACAGCCAAAGCTTGATTGAAATGATTGCTTGGCTCTCGATAATATTCCCAGGCAATGTCATACATCCGCTGAGAAAAGTGTCGGATCAATTCCTGCACCTGAGCATTGTCCTGGTGCGTCACAGCTTCGCTAAGAATGGCGATCGCACGTTTATAGTCTCCTTGATCTGCCAAGGTTTTAGCCTTGTTAACCTGCTGGGCAATCCAATCTTTTTTGCAAGCCTCTCGCAGCAATTGAGCCTCAGGAAAAACCAATGCCTCTGAGCGAATTTGCTGGACTTCAGACCAGCAAAGATAAGTATCGCCTGTTTGCTGATAGGCACTGGCGCGATCGAAAATAAGCTGTTGTTGATGGTTAAAGTCTTTCCGAGTGCGGGCTTCGATCGCCAGATAAGATCCAATTCCGGCTGATAATAAGAGCACCCCGATCGCAGTAGACATCCCCAATGCCAGCCCAGACTTCAACCAGTGCAACGGTTGTTGAGGTGGCAGGCTGGATGTGGTGGCGTCAAACACATCAGAGGCATGAGGCGGTTGCAGGCGGGAACGGTTGGGGCTGGAGTGAACAGGCATAACGGCTCCTTAGGCTTGAATCGAAATCAGTCGGCGCAAGTCAAACAGATGATTGTTAATAAAAAATACGACCCTCAACCAATAAAAGGCTGAGGCATGATCGATTTTGGGGATGCATTTGAACGTGAACCCAACGGGTTCACGTTCAAATGCATCCGGCTATTTAGCAATGCCAGGGCTGATTGCTTCGTTGGGCTATAGGTAAAATTCTGACGGTCACCATTGCTGATGAGCGATTCTGACATGTGTTCAGCTAACGACGGCAAGGCGATCGCAGTCATCGTTAACCGATCGGGTTCAGGTTCAACATTGCTCTACTTAATTAGTGGAACCCAAGACTGGAATGTGACAACCCTATTTCAGGTCACAGATTAGATTGCCACAGCCGACAATGACACACGCGGACAATGACACACGCGGACAATGACACACGCGATAGAACTCCGATAATTCTCTCTGAAAAGATGTATCAAGAAAACGTGAAGAAGTGCTTAGAATCAGGATTTTCATGTCACATCCAGTCATTGCACAACACTAATTAAAGCAGGGACAAAACACAGTCTATTGCCGGATGCAGAATGAGCTGCTTTCGATTCTTGTTGTGGAACGCTTGAAATCATGACTAGGGAACTACTATGAACACAACTGACCAGTATCTGACACCTAAAGATGCCAATCCAGACATTAGGTCAGATTGTCCAGAGGTCGTTCGAGAATACTGCAAACTCGCCACCAAAAAACAGCTGTCCCCCGCTGAGACGGATCGAATGCTTGCCATTTTGCAAGACGCAGAGTCAGACGGGTGGTTAGATTTTTGGATCAATGAGGCGGATCATTTCATCGCTCATGAGCTAGATCAGACTCACCATGCCAGCATTCGTGATTTTGAAAATCAGCAGGCGTATCTGCGCGAGCATCTAGAAAATAGCATCACTAAAGATACGTATGCCGGGTTGTTCAGGGAAATTGAATGTCGCATTAGACTGGCATTCAAAGAACTGCAACAGCATTTGAAAAACCGAGGCTTTGACCCTGGTCCAATCGATGGAGTGTTAGGGATGCGAACAAAACAGGCGCTAGTCGCTTTTCAGACCGCCAGCAAACTTGATCCCAATGGGCTTCCTGATGAAACGACCCGAGAAGCACTGGGTTTGAATTAACGCACCCAATCACCAGTCCAGCTAAGACCGTTAGATACCCAGGTTGGTTGTGTGTGAGACATCGTCTCTCCTACAGCGAGCCTGGGTTATTCATCGAATACACCCGTAAACAAAAGTCTGCTGCGCAGTGCCCAACAGACATGAGATACAAATCCGCACACTCATTGTGACTAAGGTCTGCGCCTATAAAACGCGAGACTTAAACGGTCGATATTTGTGAAATTTTTCGCGCAGACGTTGCATTGCCCGCTGACCTCTTTTTCTCAACGTCGCTTCATCTTGCCAAGGTTCGCCAAGTTCTATCAAGCAGCGCTGTACTTCCTTCCAGGATAGCGCTTGCAATGTTTTCAGCCGAATAATGCGGCGATCGCTCTCATCCAAATCTTTCAACGCCGCCAACACAGAGTGAATGTCTAACTCCATTCCTCTTTCTTCAATACATGCATTTTCCAGCCGCTCATCATCCAGGGTTTGGCATCGTTGAGCAGTACGACTCCATTCATTGATGATATAAAATGCGGTGGTTCTCATCCAGGCTTTGGGGTTTCTGATCGGTTCCCCCGTTTTCAATATTTGCGTCACCCCTCGCATATAGGCTTCGTTAAACACTTCATGCTCAGAATGCAGCTTATCTAGATGAAACTGATGCAGGGTTCGCCGAATAAACGAGAACAGCGATCGCGCACGCGGGTTGTTAGCTTGTAATAAATCATAGATGTCAGTCCTGAATTGCACAAACTCTGGTGGCGGTGGCATATTACTGGGGAAATAAGAACATCGGTGATATGGCATAACAGTAGATGTGAGGAGATGTGATGGTCGAGTGAGCGGAATTACCTATTAGTGTTGCAATGATTCTTGATGTGACAAAAATGTGACAGAAATATAGGTAAACGCTTTTTATATTTCTACGTTTTTGTATTTCCGGATTTTTGAATTTGCGAAATTCCAAATACCTAAAAATTCAGAAATTCAAAGATTCAGCAATTTGCAAATAGACAAAGGCACCAATCCGCCATAGATTATCTTGCATACATGATTGGTAATTTTGATGCTCGTGACCTGTACCAGCGCTAAGGGGGGAGTTGGCAAAACCACAAGCGCTGTCCATATTGCTGCCTTGCTTGCCAACGATGATAAGACATTGCTGATCGATGGCGATCCAAACCATAGCGCACTCAAGTGGGCAAAGCGGGGAACCCTTCCGTTTCAGGTAGTAGATCTGATGGCAGCACCAAAACACACCCGCAAATATGAGCACATTATTTTTGATACGCCTGCCCGACCCAACAAAGATGACCTAGAAGCACTGGTCGAAGGGTGTGACTTGCTAATTATTCCAACGACGCCAGACATTCTTAGCATCGATGCCACGCTAGAAACCGTGGATATGCTCAATGCTTTTAAGTGCGATCGCTTTCGGATTCTGCTGACGATCATTCCACCTGCCCCCCGCAAAACTGGAGAGCAAGCCAGAGAAGCGCTGTCAGAGCTACCCCTATTCCAGCATTCCATTAGACAGTTTGCTGCATACGAAAAAGCAGCACTGGACGGGATATTGGTTTATCAGGTCAAGGATCGGAATGCTCGGATTGCCTGGAAAGATTTTGAACGGTTGGGAGAGGAGATATTAAACCATGGCTGAGAACCCATTCAAAAAAGCGATCGCCAGTCGAACTGAACCCGATGTAGAAGAGCCTGAGGTAATTCAGCCAGAACCCCCAAAACCCAAAGCAAAAACTAAAACAAAAGCAAAGCCAAAGGCAACTCCAGTCAAACCCGTCATAGAACCCGTAGCAGAACCTGTCGTCGAGAAAAGAGGCAGAGGTAGACCTGCCACCGGAAAACGATCAGACGATGCCTGGATCGGTCGAACCTTTTACGTCAAGCGGGAGACTGACTTAGATGTAGAGATGGAGCTTTTGAAACTCAAGCGCCAGGGAATAGACATTGATAAATCCGAATTGGTAGATTTGCTGCTGTTTGCCTGGGTGAAATGGCAACAAGGTGAAAATTTAGAAATTCACCTATCTGAAATTTCGCCAATGTGAAAATCTAAAAATTTGAATCTTTGGATTTTTACCAGAAGGAACACACTAACCCAGGTTCTCTGGGCGTTCCGAGTATTAAGCATTGTGTCGTAGACCGCAAAGGATCCAGGCAACCATCAGTACCACCAGAAGAACAGAAACAGGATAGAGCCAGTGCTCTTAAGCTTTTTCAAGATGACAGAGTAAAATCAAGACGATCGCAGAACTGCCCGATACTCAGTTTTCTCAATGGAATCCCAGATTGGGTTGAGCTACATCTACTCAACCTATGTTCCAGGTATCGATCTGTTGCGTCTCTAACCCTGGTTGGTATCACGTGCGAGGCACCATTGCTGCTAACCCAACCTCTGTTATCCAGAACCAACGCAGGAAGTGAGACCCTTCGACTCGGCATTCATTGCCCTCGATTTGGCAAATCGTTCCCCTACCAACCGCAGTAAGAACACGATCGCCAATTTGATAAACCCCAGACAAGCGATCGCCGTTACATTCATTCTTCGACTCTGTGGAGTCGATTTCCGCCTTATCGCATCGTTCAGAGAAACCAGACGCAGATGTCACACTAAAATTTGTCACACCAGACTTTGTCACACTAAAATTTGTCACAGCAACAGTTGAATTAGATCTAATAGGTTTTACTGTGACACCCGCTGGATCTGCTGAAGTGATCGCTGGCTGACTTGGGTTTTGGGCACCCGTGCGATCGCGGTCTAACCAGGCTGCAAATACGCGATCGCGACCATCAAACGGATGGATCTGGGGACTATCTGCCAAGGTCGGGGTATTGGCTGCCAGATGGGTAACTTGTGCCTCGGTTGGAAACCTGTAGGTATGCTGTGGTTTGCCGTCGATGCGTTTCTGCCCGTGCTTCCAGAGGGCAAACCCAACAGACTGCCTCAGCAACTCCTGAACAATGGTCATTTCTTTGTTTTGGTCTGACACCTCAATGCCCAGATGCAACTTAACGGCTGCTTTGTGGTGCCGTGCTCGTTGAGCGATCGCCTGAATGTCGGGGTGTTCGTTGTAATAAAGGGTGCCGTTGGTTTGGGCGTCTACAATCAAGCGATCGATCTGGAGTTCTTTGAGCAGGCTAATGCGATCGCTAATACAGGTTTTTGAGATATCTGGAATAAACGCCGATGCCTTGTGGCTAATGGAGTCTAGCTTGGCTGATTCCGTTGGTTTGAGATAGTCTGCGCCGATGGTCAAATAATAGTGAACCTTTAAGAAGCTGTACCATCCTTCGGAGTCTTTTAAGACCAGGTCTTGGGTAACTGGAATTTGATACCGCTGTCGCAGTTGTGCTTTATGCTCGGCTCGGCGTTCGGCGTCTGTTTTAGTTTTCTGCGTTCTGAGCCGCTGGTAAGTGGCGTCGTCAATATCGTCTGCTTGCTCAGTTGCCGCAGCGAAGGCTACATGATGAGTTGATGCTAGCGATCGCATTTGATCTGCAATGAATTTGTCTTGTTCCGTTTTGGGGGTGTCGATGGGGTAAATCGTGTGCCCCTCTTGGGTTAGACCAGCTAAAACAGCATCTCTATATTTTGCTAAGCCTCGATTAACTCTTGCCCCAAACGCACCCCAGGCTTCTATCGCCGCAGGATTGAAAATGGGTTTGCCGCTGTCGTCAATCTGGATCGATGCAGTTTGCAAGCATTTTAAGATTTGCGTGGTTTTGGTTTGCTCGTTGCGTAACAGTGTGGCCGGATCGGTTTGCTGTGAGCCAAAGAAAGTTTGGTGACTGCCGCGCTCTGCAACATAGATATGTCTGGGAACGGTGTTGTCACGCAACCGGGCAAGAAATTGCCGCAAACTGCTTTCTGGCAAAGGTCCGGTGCCAAAACACCAAACCGCTGTAAACCAATCATGTAAGTCAATAGAGATGCCCGATTCGATGGATGGAGATGCCACAATAACGTCAAACTGCGTCAGCAACTCGTTGAGGTGTGCAGTTGCCATGTAGGCTGGATGATCTGGATTGCCAATGGTTTCTCGATCGAGACGCAAAATTTTCAGGTGCGGATATTGAGAGTGCAACGCTCCTTCAACGGTTTGTGTTCCCCAGGTCGAGTTACCTCGTTGTCCACAGCACAAGACCAGGTGTTTGCCGTTGTTTGCCTGTTGAGCTAAGGTGCCCATAAGACGGGCAGCACTGGGGTATGAAAAAACCGTCCAACCGGCTGACTGACCGGGCGATCGCAGAATGAACGGGGTCGGTTGATCAGGCATTAATTGCTGAACAAATCGGACACTCAGATCAGACAGATCGGCATCGCTCAAAATTACCCGATCAGCAAGCTTCAGCAATTGCTGAAATTGCTCCAGGATGGCAACTCGCCTGGTTTTACAGGTGTCGCTATTGAGTAAGTGGCTGAAGACCGATTCAGCTTCGTCAATAATGACCAGGCATCCGGCATAATCTTGAGCGTGGAACGGCACTTCGCTATAAGGGTGGAGACTATCGACACAAAGCACATAGCCAAAGTAGCGACCAACATCGTCTTGCCAAAATTCGGTCTTATAGGGCAGCCCAAAGCGATCGCCCAGTTGCATTCCCAGAGATTCTCGGTAGGTAAGAACTAGCGTTTTTTGACCGTTGTAAGATGCGGTCTGAACAATTTTGCTGAGGCTTTCTGTTTTACCTGAGCCTTTGGGCGCTCTTACCCCGACCAGACGAGCCTCCGCAGGAATTTGCAGATCCCCTAAATAGCGACTGTGAATAATCTGCTGGGTTGGATAAGTCAGGTCGTAGTTGGGTAAATCGAGATGAACCGTTGACGTGCCATCATCCCAGGTCTCACCCGCGATCGCCCCAAATTCTCTGCCACTGATCCACTGAATGGTCGATAGATCGGACAGTTCGTCTATGTCACAGTGCCGTTCTTTAGAAACTTGCCCCCACCAGGCAATGTTGACCGCATAGCCCCACGACCGCAGCAGTTCCCATAGTGCCCGATACTGCCGGACAATGTTGTGATTTTGTGGACTGCCCGCATCGGGGTAAAGCTCAATTTCGCTTGGCTGTAGAGCGGCTAATGTTGATTTTAGGGTTTCTGGGCTACTGGCAAACATGCCACCTGCGGCACCAATGGTAATCACTCCCAAGCGTTCAGCGGTGATCAAAGGCTTTGTGCCAGTGCCTTCGACGAGTGCGATCGCGGGTCGGGTGAGATGGGCAGGGCGGACGATCGATAGGGGCAACTCACCATTGGCACTGTGTGGTGTAGCTCCGTTTAATCGCTTTTTGGTTAGCGAGGTGAGCCAGCGATAGCGCCCAGTCTGATTTGGCTGCCTGACGCGCAACTGCAACCCCATGATCAACCCATCCAGATTGCGGATGGGGCAGAGGTAGCCATCGGTTGCAACGTTGAGCGATCGCCCATCTAACCCAATGCCAGGGAGATGCAGCGGAAAATCTTCGGGAAGTTGCTGCCATTGAGTGACAGACCGAACCCCCCAGTGCTGAATCTGTTCGTCCGTTAACCCGCGCCGTTGTAGATCTGCCCTATCGTCTGGGTGCAAGGTCAGGCACGATAGCAACCGCTGGTAGTGTCGATCGCGGTCTGCGTCGGGCATTGCCTCAGATTTGCGCTGGTGTTCTGCGGCTAAACGGTGTCGTCGTTGTAGCCGTTGTTCTAACTGCCAACGCTGGCGATCGGTTTCATCCCAACTGTCCTGAGATTCTGCCCACAACCCCCAGGTCTTGTTTTTAGAAAGCCCTTTGAATACATAGCCGGGGACACTGACCGCTTCTGTTACCCCCATACACAGGATTAGACCTGAATGCGCTGTTTTGCATCGTCCGTCAGCGCTACTGCAAATGGGGCATGAACTACCTTTTTGGAGAGAGGTTAGCTTCATCGCTTCACCTCCAAATGCAGAGAGGTAAAGCCTTCAGATTTTTTCTGTGTCAGGAAAAGAAAAACTTTTAAAGAAAAGACTTGCCTAATAATAGGCTGAATCAGTAACATTAGAGTAGCGGCTTGCACGTTATGCGCTTGTAGGCTGTTCACTTGTACAAAGTGTTTGTTGTTCCGGTATTTGGTTCTCGTGAGCTTGAGAAACTGCGGATCAAATAACGGGTGGACAAAATCACAACAATCAATGCCGTTGCTTAGTTGGCGCTAAGCGGCGGCATTTTGATTTTTGTGAAAAAAATCAGAGATAGCCAACTGGCTCAGGGTATCTGGATTAGTTAATCGTTGCGGCGTTGAAGTTGCACGCGAGGCGCGATCGCTTGGATTGAGCCTTACGTACGGTAGATTTTCTAGATTTTTAGAGCCTCGATTTTTTTTCATTGCCAAGAAGATCATATTCTCTATAAAGAGTAGCATGCATAAACGCGATTATATAAGCCAAAAGATTAAGATAGAAAATAAGCTAACTTGAAATCAAACCTATTCCAGGAAAGATTTTTAAGATTTTTTCCTAATAAAAATTTTCACAAAATCTGATTGATTTTGTGATAGTTAAATCAGGGTTTTTGCCATTGATTGCAAATGTTTTGAACTTAAGCTGCACTCCTATTTATTAGAGAAACAACCATTCGAGTTAATTCTGAGATAATTGTTTGGTTCATTCTCGCTAACTCCAAATGTCCATCTATAGCTGTTGCTAATCTCTCAATGCTGTTGGCTTGACGCTCTACGACATCAGCTAATCTCTCGATGCGATCGCCCCATTCTACTTTCCCTTGCTTCCAGTAATATTGAATTGTACCGGGATCAGATTTAACTCACTAAATTCCTGCTTCTCGAATTGCTCGGTTTAAGTCTTCCAGAAGATCTAATCGATCTGCCCATGCCGTTAAATAGCTGAGTTCAAGACTGGTGCCCTGAACTTTTAAGATGCCTAAAATATCTCGCCACTGCTTTTCAGATTGGCTGTGTTTGCCCCAGGTCAGTTTGCTAAGAATTATGTCTTCTGGAGAGGCAAAGTAGAGTATGGTGTCTTCGGTTAACTGTAGCGCGCGTCTACGCTGAAATTTAAGGCGATCAAAGTCGCTAGTTTCCGACAACACCAGATCGGCTCTGGAGATACTTTCTATGTCAGTAATGCCCAGGGCTTTCATCTGACCTGATTTCACGTCTGCCACTCCAGGGACATAAAACCCTTCAGAGATCAACGCGCTCACCAATCGATCAATATCGGTTCGTGAAATTTCTAAGACGATATCGAGATCTCGTGTGGTTCTTGGCTCTCCATAGGTGATGGCAGCAACGCCACCCGTGATGTAGTAAGGAACTGCCAATAATTCCAGGATGTGATGAAGCCGAATTGCTAAACCAGTCGAATCTTGAATCCAGGTCATCTCTGTTCCTGTTGGCGTGAAATGTTCAGGGCAATCTTCTTGCAACCATGCCAGAGCAACTTTCCTAGCAAATTCTGCTTGAGAAAGGTGTGGGAACCGATTTTTTAAGCCACATAACGACAACTGGCGAGCGCTTTTTACCATCTGCGCCCCCATCGTTAATCTCTGTAGATCAGTCCGTTGTCTGAGCAGCCAAAACCCCAAAGCGTCTCCTTCCACAGACGTGTCGTCCGCTTGGGGTTTGTATCCTGACTTGATGTCTAAACTCGGGATGGATGGCGTCATGGCGATCGCTCCACTTTATATCGATATTTTTCATGGAGGCGGGAATATTGGGGGCTTCTCCGCGTAAAACACTGATCACAATAGCTGTGATCAGGTTCGGATCTGTCCGAACTTCTTTTCACGGGGTGCAGGGGCAGAACCCCTGGCTGGGGGCGCAGCCTCCACACCCCCACACCCCCACTGTTCTAACTATCTACTCAATTGCTATAAATTGTATTCTCCCTGTGAAAGTAGATCTTGTACCGCATCAAACCGTACTGAATTAACCTGCACAGCGCTATATACAGTGCGCCCAAACTCATCTGCAAGAGATCTAGCAATGGGTCTGACTCAATTCTTAAGCCACAGATTTTTTGTTGTGTGCCGCGCGGAGCGCGGCACACAACAAAAAATCTAAACATATTCAAGCGCGAAGCGCTGTAAGCAATGCCAATTCTTGGTGGGGCACTTCGGAGGATGGAATGTCAGAGATCGCGTGATTCAGCCAGGTGCCATCGTCTGTCGCCAATTCTTCTAAGGTCGAAGACGTTAAGTCCATTAACAGGCGAGCTTGTTGATGGGGATGCTGGAGTGCCTGCCGGTGCCGGGTGTCAACGTATTCTAATTTCGTTGCAGCGGCTTGTACGAGTTTCGCCAAAATGGTCAGAGCACCAGGCGAGAGGGGCGGGGTACCGCGATAATTTTCAAACCTGCCGCCTGCTCGATACTCCGGGAAAGAGTCCAGACCCATAAAACGCAGGAACCAGTCTGCTCGATAGCGCCCTGTTGCACTGACGATTCCTCTGTAGTCAGCAATCAACTCATCCAGCAGATTATTTCTCATAGACCCCAGGATGCGGCGTGTGAAGTAGTGCGTACACTCGTGCTCCAGGCGAATGCTGAAGGAGAGGTGTTGCCATTCTATTTCGGTCAGCCCCAAGTCGGCAGCCAATACCGCACTATAAGGTCCCTGGCTGAGAATGATGAATCGATCCTGGTAGAGTTCTTTCTGGGATACCAGGTGTTGAAATTCGGTCTGCCACTCGCTATCGGTATGGGCATCTGGGTTTGCTGCTTCCCATTGGCTGCGATATTGGCGGACTCTGTCCCAATTGTTGAAACCAGAGACGATGCAAGCACCCATTGAAGCTGGAATGGGTTTGGGTTCGTTGCGCAAGGTTAAAGCCTGTACCAGAGAAACAAAATCGGCTCGATTTTCGGCAACCAAAACTGGAATTGCGCCAGCCAAACTTTGGTGGATCAATAGGTTTAGCTGGTCCGGTTGTTGTAATACTAATCCCGATGCTTCGGATAACGTGGTAACTGAATAGCCTTTACGGGTTGCAGATTGATAGGCGTCTGTTTGGCTGATTCCAGCTTGAATGGGAAAACACAATTGTATGAGCCGCTGTTTGAGTGCCTCAAATACCCCTATTTCTTTGGCAGCTGTAGCGTATTCTTGCCATGCAGCGACGTGAGGTTCAGCGGTGAGAGGAAGATCGGGTAGAGTTTGGGTGGGGTGGCGATCGCCAATAGGTGCGTTGTAGACCAGGAGTTCTTCCATCTCGGCAGGATTGGCACCATAGGCGGCAAGAATTTGCTTTCTCCGTTCCCAGCGGTTTGTTGGCACCATGGCTTGATCTCCTCGCAGGTTAGCGTGATATCGCAACTGATTTGTGAAACTGGTTAGCAGTGAAGTACAGATGTTGAGAGAGAGCCGCGCCCCGCGTGGCTCTCTCAATACCCAGAATATATTCAGGCGCAAAGCACAATATTTCATAGAAGGAAGGTGTTGAGTGTGAACCCTTCAATGTCTTCCTCCTGTCAAAAAATAGTTTGGGTTTAGCTTATCGACCTGCCCACTTGAGCTTAGAAAGCAGAGACGGAGACTGCTGAGACTTCTTATCGTCTTCGACGATAGCATCGACTGTTTTTCTTAATTCTTGGGTAAGTGGATGATCAGGATGACAGAGACAGAAAAGGTCACTGCTGGCGAGTTTCATCATTTCATCACAGTTGGGCAGGACTCCGGCAACAGTAGCGTTGTAGGCTTTTTCGACCTGCTGACGAACATCGTCAAAATTAAAACTTTGCAAGGTGCGGTTGACTAACATCAACATTTTAGGCACCTTCAATTTCCGCGCTAAATCGACAGTTACCGCCGTGCCCTGGAAATCTTGCCGATCGGGTCGCAAGATGATGATGAGGACACTGGAAATGGTGATGGAAAGCAGTGTTTCTTCGTTGATACCGGGGTGAGTATCAATAAATAGATAATCGAGATTGAGTGCTCGGATGAGTTGACGAAAGCCTTCATTGAGTAAGCGGACGTTATAACCATCTCTGAGGATACGCGCAATCTCACCTGCTTTGATGCTAGATGGAACGAGAAAAATTTTGCCGCTTGCTTTGGTGACAGCTTCAGGGGTGACGTCGTAGGAACAATCTTCAACCTTGCAACGACCCCACAAGTAATCATTAAGGGTTAGCCCTGCTTTTTCGACATTGAGTCCGAAGAGAATATGAATTCCCGGTGATTGAATGTCTGTATCAATGATGCCAACTCGCTTTCCTGTTGCCGCAATCATTGTGGCTAAGTTGGCAGTTGTATTTGATTTACCAGTCCCACCCCGAAATGAGTGAACCGATACAATTTGGGACATGATACAACACCTCTAGGGCTAAAAGGTTGGTTGAGTTTTGCAAATAACTGTCTTCAACATGCCATATCTTGTGCGTTACGCTTTGCACAATAAACATAGCTTTATAAACTTTATGGTTGTTTCAATGCAGGGTGACACGCTTAACGTATGTAAGGTGGGGGTTCGGGTCACATCTGCTGCAAAACGTGTGATGAGGCTACTTGTTTGCGGAGAGGGGTGCAACCGTCTATCTCTGCGTGGGGGGCTATACCCCCCATCCCTTTGCTTGGTAGCCTACTGCTGAACGATATATGTAGCGTTGCTTTTATGAAGGATACTATGGTATGAATCGTAATCAGCTGATGGTCGGCTGATCGATGCCAACAGCGATTCCAGCACCAGTTCCAACGCCAACCGAAGCAGTGCCGTTAGAAAAAGCTGCGGTAGACGCAAGGGTGTTGGTGAAGGCGAGATTGCTACCTTGAGCGATCGCACCAATATCGATGTTAACAGCCGCGACGCCACCTGAAACAGCGTCTAAATCTTGCTCAGAAAGTTCGATACCATTGTCTTGGGGTTGGGTGATTTTGTCTGACATAAGGATTCTCCGGTAGCAGTTGTGTGATGAGGTTGCCGTGTTTCGAATCGGAGAGGGGATAGCATAGCCATCCCCTCTTATCGTTTAATAGGCTGAAGCTTATCCTGCGATAGAAGCCGAGCTAGAATCGCTGGTCGCCAAGTTAAACCCAGGAGCCGAGATAGCATTGGTCTTGGTTTCAGTAGCCGTAGCAGCAAAGTTGGTGCCGAACGCCAGACCGCTGGCGCTGCCCAGTGCCAGGGATACACCCCCGGCAACGGCTTCCAAATCGGTTTCAGATAATTCAACGCTATTGTCTTGGGGCTTCATGATTTCGTCTGACATGATGGTGTTCTCCAGATAAGGGTTATGTATGTATGGGATATAACTGAATAGCTTGAGGGATTTAGCCAGCGACAGAGGCAGATTGAGAATCGCTTACGCCCAGATTGAAACCGGGAGCAGAAATGGCAGCAGTAGAGGTTTTGGTGGCTGTTGCAGCAAAGTTGGTACCAAAAGCTAAACCGCTTGCATCACCGAGTGCCAGGGATACACCTCCGGCAACGGCTTCCAAATCGGTTTCAGATAGTTCAACGCTGTTGTCTTGGGGTTGCATGATTTCGTCTGACATGATCGTTCTCCTGTGTTGTTGGAATGATGGGTTGGGCTGAATCAAGACGGGTGTTTGAGCTGCTTGATTCATTTCATGTTCCTACTATAGGAAGGATTCAACAGGCTCACAATCTAGAAAATCTGAGGTAAATAAAGGAGTTCAAGCAGACTTGATATAGCTGACGATATGAGGAGAGTTCAGAAAAACTCAGTTTTTTTATGGTGCATCAATAGACGTTGTTGTTTTTTGCGGATGAATTTGAACGTGAAACCTCTGGTTTCACGTTCAAATTCATCCTCTCCATCGAGCAGTATCCATAAACGATGTGGGGCACAACCTAAGTCTGTGCTCCACAGGTAGCAATGTTCAGTTGAGTGAAGCGCCGATTATTGGTTTGAAAACCATGCTCCACATAGGTTTTGAAATAATAGTCGGGTTCCAGGCGATCGCAGAGCGATTGAGATTGGGTGTCTACAGGGTTCAGCAATCCTAAAAAAGTAATGATTGCTTGTTGCACGGGCAACGCCCGCGCAACAAGCAATCATTACATGAACACCACTACCCAGGGTTCAATTCACGACCAGACAAGGGCACGAAGAGTTTGTGTACAGGCAAGCTTTGTCTGAAATGAGAAATTCGCTATAGTCTGCCAGCTCATCTAAGCCGATTAACGTCAGGAGGGTTTCTGCGGCTAACCAGACGATGCCTTTGATAATGATCTGTTTCCACTGCACCTTCATGATGTCCTCGCTTGACCAGAATCGTTATTGACCTGTTAGAAAGTTGTACTTGCAGGCGATCGCATCACATGGTTGAAGCTAAGCGATCGAGTGTCTTTACTATAGGTAGAGAGCCACTCTCTTACAATCTAGAAAAACTCTTATAAATCAAGGGTTTTGGGACATTTATCAATCAAATACAGGCAGAAAACCTGAGGGGACTTCAGAAAACTTCAGCGCAAAAGTGTGATGCAAAGCAAAACCCTCACCGCAAGGATGAGGGTAAAGGTGAGATTGGTTGTACTCACCGTTAAGAGCAGTTATGAGCAGTTATCTTGAAGAGTCGGTCTGTAAGGTTGATTTTTCGCGTCTAGCGAGTGCGAAAAATCAACCTTCTAGATCGATGAGATGGTGATTTTTAAGGACTTAGCCAGCAATAGAAGCCGAGCTAGAATCGCTGGTACCAAGGTTAAAACCAGGAGCCGAAATCGCATTGGTTTTGGTTTCAGTAGCCGTAGCAGCAAAGTTGGTGCCAAATGCCAGACCGCTGGCGCTGCCGAGTGCCAGAGATACACCACCGGCGACTGCTTCTAGATCGGTTTCAGATAATTCAACGCTATTGTCTTGGGATTTGATGATTTCGTCTGACATGATAGTTCTCCAGATAAGGGTTTAGGTATGGGGTTAGGAATGAGTCACTGAGAAGGATTTAGCCAGCAATAGAAGCCGAGCTAGAGTCGCTGGTCGCCAGGTTGAAGCCAGGAGCCGAGATCGCATTGGTTTTAGTTTCAGTAGCCGTAGCAGCAAAGTTGGTGCCAAATGCCAGACCGCTGGCGCTGCCGAGTGCCAGAGATACACCACCGGCGACTGCTTCTAGATCGGTTTCAGATAATTCAACGCTGTGGTCTTGAGAGTGCGACATTTGTTGTTCTGACATGATTCATCTCCTATACGGTGTGTTTGCAAGTGAATTAAGACTTTCAGGGTTTAGCTGTTTGATTCATTTCGATGTTCCTACTATAGGAAGGATTCAAGCGGCTCACAATCTAGAAATCCTGAGGTAAATAAAGGAGTTCAAGTCTTTCAGAAGCGCTGAAAAAGTAAGGAAAAGTCAGAAGAGTTCAGAAAAACTCAGTTGTCTTTGGGTCGTCCTGCCTGACACCTCAAAGTCCTGATAATATGTTCTTGTCGCTGATAGCCTTTCCTCGGTTAATATCGCTACAAGCAAAGTGTTTGGTTATGCCCGAAGCTAAGATTGATGTTGGCACCTTAATCAATAACCGCTATCAAATCCGGGAGATGTTGGGGCAGGGCGGATTTGGTCGAACTTATTTGGCATCGGATGCAGAGCGATTTGATGAACTGTGTGTGCTGAAAGAGTTTGTCCCCAATAATACGAAGCAATATGCGGTGCAGCGGGCACGCGATCTATTTGAGCGAGAAGCCAGAACCTTATACAAGATCAATCATCCTCAGATTCCCAAATTCCTTGCCTGGTTTGAGTACTCAGATAGTCTGTTTATTGTGCAGGAATACATTAATGGGAAAACCTATTTCAGGTTGCTAAATGAACGCTTAGCCCATCAAGGGACGCCATTTTCTGAGACAGATATCAACCAATGGATGCATGGCTTATTGCCGGTTCTGCTTTATTTGCACGAGAATAATATTGTCCATCGGGATATTTCTCCGGAAAATATGATGTTGCCCGATGGGCAGGTGCAACCCGTGCTCATTGATTTTGGGTTGGTTAAGCAGACCGTATCGCAGATTTGGGCGCTGGCGTCGAATGCGCCAGGGTTGGCTGCTGAGACTTCGTTTGTGGGGAAATTTGGCTATTCTCCGCCCGAGCAAATTCGCCTGGGGCAATGTTATCCCTGTAGCGACCTGTATTCGCTGGCGGTAACGGCGATTGTGCTATTAACAGGCAGAGAACCCAGTGCCTTAATGAATCGATCGCTGGAATGGCAGTGGCGACCTTATGTAGAGGTCAGCGACCATCTGGCAGAGGTTTTAGACAAAATGTTGGCAGAAAAACCCAGCGATCGCTATCAATCTGCCCAAGATGTTTTAGATGCGTTACATCCCCTACCCTCAGCCTATTCAGACAATCAACCGTTTTTGGCACTGGAAATCGAGATTGACGAAACTCACAAAAATCTGCAAATCGCTGAGATTGAAGAAACCGATTACTTCAAACAGTTGCATGCCCAGGCTGAACTGCTGCGTAATAGTCTCTATGACGAGAGCGACAGTCAACCTCAGGGCACGGTACCAGATCCAGACGTGGGTGCGGCTGTCGATTTTTCTCAGTTTGATTCCGCTTTTATCCATCGCTGTCAGGAATTGCTGAGCCAGTTTGTAGGGGTGATGGCAACCTGTATTTTGGAAGATGCGATCGCCGATGCACCCAACGCATCCGAGCAACACCTGATCGAACTGCTGGCAGCAGAAATTCCCAATCCTCAACAAGCTGATGAGTTTCGGCGCAGCCTCACCGCCGAAATTAGACCGCGCGTGGTACCGACAGCCACGGCAGACCCAGCCCCCAATGCCCTATTAGAATCCTTGCTGATCGATGTGCCAGCGGGCGCTCCTGCGACCCATTTTGAACCGGAGTTTATCGAGTGCTGTCAGCACTCCCTGAGCCGCTATGTCGGGATGATGGCAACTTGCATTCTGGAAGATGCCCTGGACGAGCATGCGCATGTGTCGGAGCAAGAGTTCATCGACATTCTGGCAGAAGAACTGCCCAACCCCCAACAATCAGAAGAGTTTAAGCGCAGCCTCACTGCCACACTGAGTACGCATAGCCTGACTGTTACAAAATCCGTAGACAACCCGGTTGCTGCATCGTCGGTGTCCAATGATCTGTCAGAAGACGGGTTTTCTCAGCTTGAACCGGCGTTTATTGAACACTGTCAGCATTCTCTCAGTCGCTATGTTGGCATGATGGCAACCTGCATTTTAGAAGAGACGTTGGCGGATTATCCCGATGCCGGAGAGGAAGAGTTTATAGAGCTGTTGGCAGGAGAAATCCCGAACCCACAGCAATCCGCAGAGTTTAAAAGAACCATCAGGGCAGACTTAGAAAAGCAGGCGATCGCTCAACCCGCCCGGCGATCGTCTAATTCATCCAGCAACGATACAAAAGGGCGACCTACTGAAATCATGCCGACCAAAACTCGGATTCAGTCTAAACCCGACCTATCGCTGCCGACCCCAGATATTGCCGACCTGTGTACCCAGGAACTCAGTCGGTGTATTGGTCCCATGGCGAAATACATTGTCGAAGATGCCCTCGATCAATCGCCGCAATTGTCGGTACAACAACTGGTCGAAGCCCTCTCGTCAGAGATCCCCAATCCCAAGCAAGCCAATGATTTTCGCCAACGGCTCTGGCAGCGGATCAACGCATAAACTACGGTGCATCCCCGACTAAACTGCTGCAATTATTCATTCCCTATCCTAGATAAGAAGCCATTTAACCGTGCTAAAGCCAGATATACAAATTGGAACTGTTATTAAGAACCGCTATCAGGTTCAGGGTGTCCTTGGACGGGGAGGCTTTGGGCGAACCTATTTGGCTGCTAACATCGAGCGCTGCGGAGAGCTGTGTGTACTCAAAGTGTTTGTTCCCAGCGACATTGACCAAGACGCTATTCGCAGAGCACGCCTGCTATTTGAGCGGGAAGCCAGAGTCTTATACAAAATCGATCATCCCCAAATCCCTAAGTTTTTAGCCTGGTTCGAAGAAGCCGGACGCTTGTTTATTGTGCAGGAATACATCAACGGTAAAACCTATCTGCGTCTGTTAAAAGAGCGGCAAAAGCAAGGGCAACTGTTTTCGGAAAGCGAGGTGATTCAGTGGCTCAAAGACTTGTTGCCTGTCCTTGCCTACCTGCACAACAACGATATCGTTCACCGGGATATTTCACCAGACAATATTATGCTGCCCAAAGGGCAGTCTCAGCCCGTTTTGATTGATTTTGGTCTGGTCAAACAAAAAGTCTCCCAGATCTGGTCGGGCAATCCCAATCATGTTGAAGAAGACTCCGGACGGGTTTCCTTTGTCGGCAAATTTGGCTACTCTCCACCCGAACAAATTCGCATTGGGCAATGCTTTCCCTGTAGCGACCTGTATGCCCTGGCTGTGACTGCCATTGTTTTGCTGACGGGTAAAGAACCGATCGCCTTGATGGATCAAAAGTCTCTAGAGTGGCGATGGCAATCTTATATCAATCTCAATGTCTATTTGCGCTCTCTGCTGACCAAAATGTTGGCGGAAAAGCCCAAAGATCGCTATCAATCGGCTCAAGAGATCTTGCCCTATTTGCAACAACTCAGCCTGGAAATAGAGGCAACGACAGCAACACAGCGATCGCCAGATGTTCCCCTGCCTGCGGCTCTCCCCAATGCTGTCGAAACCCCGTCATCAGACGTGAGTAAAGGATCTGAATTTGCGTCAGAGTTTATTGAGCGCTGTCATCAAGAGCTAACCCATTGCATTGGTCCGATCGCCAAGTACATTATTGAAGAAATTATTTTTGATTCTCCCAGTCTGTCTTCAGAAGAATTGATTGCGGCATTGGCAGCCGAAATTCCTAATCCTCAACAAGCTGCGGAATTTCGACAACGATTGTTGTTGTCAATGAAGTGATATAGCAACTGTCGAGACGGTTAAATCAGGAAGTTC
>NZ_JBSLYH010000061.1:0-36581 GCF_055793305.1 Calyptranema fuscum S582 | reverse complement strand
GGGGTAAGGGGGGATCAAGCTATAGTCCTTATCTCAACGCTTAAGATTTACTTCATAAATTAGCTCTTAAACTAATTTAGAGTGAATCCAGCACGAAAGGCGATCGCTCAAAAATGAGCAGAACTCCCTGACCAGGATCCTCACAAAAATAACGTGAATCACTTTTTTGGGAGAGTGCGGCTCCGCCGCACTCTCCCAAAAAAATTGTGGTTTTTAAGGGTGTAAGGATCTCTACACTAGAGAGTAGCGTAGCGAGTTGTTCAAATGGCTGAATCAAGGACAAAAAAAGCTACCTACGTCATTAACGTCACAACCCACCACTTTTCAAACCTCGTTTCAGACTGTGATAAGAAAGTAGGTGGTAGTGCTGGAGGCAATCGATGTTTAAAAACTTAAAGCTCAGCAGTAAATTTAATTTACTTTTACTAATTGTATTTATTGGTGCGGTGCTGTTTAGCGGGTTAGCCTTTTCCACGTTGCTGAGTCGGAGTGCTGAATATCAAGTCACCAGCAAAGCCACACTACTGCTTCAGACTATGCTCTCTGTGCGGCAGTATACCAGCGAGCAAGTCAATCCAGAACTGGCTCCACGACTGGATACTGACCCCGAATTTTTGCCGCAAACCGTACCGGGATATTCGGCACGGGAGGTCATGGAAATCTTGCGCACCAATCCCGATTACCAAGATTTTTTCTATAAAGAGGCAACCCTAAACCCAACCAACCTGCGGGATAAAGCAGACTCGTTTGAAACGCAATTAGTTGAACGGTTTCGTAACCAATCAGAACTCAAGGAACTCACCGGCTATCGAGTATCTCCGGCTGGAGATTTATTTTATATTGCTCGTCCCATTACCGTTTCTAAAGAAAGTTGCCTCCGGTGCCACAGTACGCCCGAAGCCGCACCGCCCAGCCAACTCACAACCTATGGTAGTGCCAATGGGTTTGGCTGGCAGCTCAATGAAATTGTTGGGGCACAGATCATCTCAGTGCCTGCCAGTAGCCTGATCAACGGTGCCCGACAAGCCTCGTTTATCTTTGTTGGCATTGTTGCGGCTGCCTTTGCCATTACCTTACTGACAGTCAATTTTCTGCTGCAACGAGTGGTGATTAAACCGCTAAATCAGATGGCGATCGCCGCCAATGAAGTGAGCATCGGCAATATGGATGCCGAATTTAGTCAATCCTCTGGCGATGAAATTGGGCGATTGGCAGCGGCGTTCAGCCGGATGAAAACCAGTCTATTGATGGCAATGGATATGTTAAAGCAAGGGGAGTAAGGCGTTGCGAAATGCCTCGGCGGTCTTTGCCTGTTTGATATGTTGGGTCAATGTGTCGATGAGCTCGTTGGCAGACAGTTGTGGATATTTAGCCAGGGTGCGTTGTACCAACAAAGGGGCGATCGGTCCGACGGCTTTTGCCAGTTCCAATTCACACTGTTTGATAAAGTTGGGGCTAATCGAAGGGGTGCCGGTACTTTGAGGCGTCGTCCCAAGTTTGGTCATGGTCTGATCTTGGGATGCCGTGATGGGGGTGTTGTCCAGCCGCTTAAAAATTTGACTGGCGTGTTGCAAAAATTGCGATCGTTTTGGTTCAGGAACGTGGGTTGTCAGCCGATCTAACAGGTCTTTCGGAGCCGTCACTTGCGACAGGATCGAGGGCACAATCACACTGGCGATCGGTCCAATCATTTCTGCCAGCAGCCGTTCTAATTGATATTTAATCTCATTGGGAATAGTGTGCAGCGTATTCGGTGCGGCACTGGGGGCAAATTGGGTTGGAAGTTGATTGTCGGTCAGCAGTTGATGTTCTAAAAAGGCAGTTTCATCCGGCAATTCCGTCAGCAGGGCAGGGGGTGGGGGTGGTACGGGCACCGGACTGATCCCCCGCAGCATTTGCTGCAAAGCTTGTAGGGTCGAGGTGGCACTGTCGAAGCGTTGGCGATAGTCATACCGCACCATCTTGTCTAGAATGGCGGCGAACTCAGGACTGACAACGGTGTCATCTGGCAATACGGCGCAACAAAATTCTCCCGTTGCTGTATCAAGGGGCAACATTCGGGCAGGTAGCCCCGTCAGAGCTTGCAGGCAAATAATGCCGACCGCATAGACATCGCTGCTATAGCGAGGATGAAACGACTGCTGCTCGCTGGGCATATACCCCGGAGAGCCAATGGCGATCGTCATACTCGTTTGCCCTGTCGCTTCTAAGCTAGGGGTGCTGACTTCTTTAACTGCGCCAAAATCAATCAACACAATGCGGTTATCACGACTGCGGCGAATTAAATTGGCAGGTTTGATGTCTCGGTGAATCACCTGCTGTTTGTGGACAAACGACAACACCTGCAAAATGTCATGCAGTAGCTCAATGACGGCAGGTTCTTTGAGCTGGTGGCCAGCGACTAATTCCCTATCCAGCGGTTTGCCAGCAATATAATCTTGTACCAGATAAAATTCTGCATCTTGCTCAAAATGTGCCAGCAAGCGAGGGATCTGGTCATGGCTACCCAGACGGTAGAGAGTCTCGGCTTCGCGATCAAACAGGCGTTTGGCAACCTCAATAGCCGTTGGATTCTTTGCTGCCGGTTTAAGTTGCTTAACGACGCACAATGGTTTGCCTGGCAGGTGCGCGTCTTTTGCCAGAAATGTCTGACCAAAACCACCACCACCCAGGTGTCTAACAATTTGATAACGACCTGCCAGTATGGTTTCCATTTCGCGTCTTACAACCGGACTCTTCATACGGGGAAATACTAGAGGGGCACTAGCTTTGAATACAGCGTATAGCTTCAATATTCCAAGGAAATGCTCCCGATCCGAGAGGCTGTGGCTAACTCCTGACCGTATCCTGACCTTACCCCAAACGCCACCCTGCAAAACGCCACGTTCATCAAACCGTAGGGATATGACTTTTCAAGACCTCGCCTATGTCGCAGAATAGAGCGATCGCCTTTTCCTCATAATCTCAGGATAGTCTTCCTATCTCAAAGAGGAACGGTATCTATCGAAATGTCTTTACATTTTGACGTATAGTGCTTTGTCTTTGACTAGAATTAAATTATTTTTTGAAAGCCATGCAGAGCATGGCTTTCAAAAAATAATTTATACTTCACTCAATTGAAAATCGTTACAGGATCGTCGGGGCTTGAATAGAGCGCTGTGCAGGTTGACTCAGAACGGCATTGTGGGGCGCGGAGCGCCCCACAATGCCGTTCTGAATCAAGCTTTTGAGAAATCGATGGCTCCACTGTTACTCTTTTTCGGAGGGTTATCAATGGAAGCGCGGCGTCGCCGCGCTTCCATGAATCCAGTGTTGCTCCCCTTGCGTTCATGGCATAGATATCATCCTTAACCCTTCACGATGACCCCTGAGGCGATGATAGAGGCGACCTGGGCAGCGATCGCTTGGCTGATGTGTTGATTGCCGGTCGGGGTCAGATGAATGTGATCGCGATACAGAGTTTGGGGTTGGGATACTGTATTAAAAATGGGTAAGAAGTCAATGTAAGCGATGTGCTGGGCGTGGACGAAGTCTGCCAATCGTTGCCTTGCCTTGATTTCATAATCGCGGGAGCCAGGTGAGCCAATTTCTCTCAGCAATGGGGTCAGGGCAATCAACAGCGTGCTATGGTGTTGCTGCGCGATCGCTTGGATTTGACGAATCGCGTCTAGATTTTTGCCCACGCGATCGCCCCCTTCCGCTTGCACGGCAGCAAGTTCGGGAATGGGCGGCTGTTTCCATAAATATCGGCTCAACACTTCTGCCAGAGCAAAGGGTGGTTTGCGGTTGGGATAATTGCGATCGCGCCCCACTTGCACTGATGTTGGCGTTGTGGCAAACAAGTCATCGGTATTCAGCAGCAACACGATTACCTGCGCCTCAAAGGTGCCAAACCGTTTCAGATAAGCCAGTTCGTTGCGCGGTCCCCAAGAATTGGCTGAAGCATTGAGTACCTCTATCTGATGCCATCCCTGTTGCGTGGCAGATGGATGCACGTGGGGCTTGAGCAATTCTGAAATGATATTGGCTTGATCGGTCCACCAACCGCCATTGGCAATTGAATCTCCCAGAATTAAAATCCGCAGCGTTGCATCAGGTCGAGACGATGCAATTTCTGGACTTCGCATCGAAAAACGATTGATGGCAATGCGATTACCAAATCGACGGGTGGATTGATCGGGTGCCAGCACATAGCCAATCTGCTCATCGGCTTGATAAATCAGTGGGTTGCCGAAGCCAAAGAACCATCGCAAACCCAACTCAAGTAACAGAGTAACGCCCAACCCGATCACACAGACAATTAGGGCAATTTTCACGCAGACCCTCTCCTACAGGTATTGCTATACCAAACATTAAATCTTCTCAAACAATCTAGCTGCCACCCCAGGTGTTTACCTAGACTGAAGTTGGAATCGTACCGTCTGTTCATCGTGTCTTTAAATGTGTGCTAACTTCCAGGAGGATCTCACTCATGACAGACTTTGACCGGGGAATCATGAAATTTAAAGGTGCAGATAGTCTTCTCGCTGTGATGCTATCGTCTGTGTTGATTTTGGGAGCGATCGCTTTTTTAATTATCTGGTCGCTGCAAGCGGCTTACGTCATCCGTTAACGTCGTGTTTATGCCAATGGGGCGGGTTTAACCCGCCTTTTTTTTGTCTTTTTTTTGGGCGTTGCTCAGGATCTTGGATTTAATAAACCCGAAGATTTATTGTTGGAAGCGCGGCGGAGCCAAGCTTCCAACAATAAATCTTCGGGTTTTAATGAATTTGTGATCCTCAGTAGACGATGACTATAGCAATCCTATTTGATCTGTGAAAATGATTTGGTGTGAAAGCGCCCGCCCGAAGGGCGGGCGCTTTCACACCGGATTTAGGATCGCTATATAGTGGTGTGCAAGTTTGTTAAGTGCAGAAACGGTGTTGTGGGGTGCTCTGCGCCTCACAACACCGTATTGAATCTGCTATATGTTCGGTCCCCAATTCTGAAGGAAGCCGTTCTCCTAAACCTGGCATGGAGAGGTGGAATCCTCGTAAATTCCCTGAGTTCAGCCACAAACCTTTACCAAAGAATATGAATCTCTCGCGAGATCCAGGGCATTTTAAGGGCATCTATGACTATGTCGCTCAGGAGCACTCGTGGTGGGGAATGGTTCAAATTTGGGATTAATTTTTTGGAAAGGCGTGTGGTATGGCAAGTGAATGGTGAATCAGGACGGGGTGCAGGGGTGGAACCCCTGTTTGGAGGCACAGCCCCCGCGCGCCCCTGTTGTGACCAGCCCTTTGGCTGCTAAAAGAGCCTTGCCAAACAATCAACACCGGATCTGGAATATCACCCCGTTGGCAGATCAATTAAATTCAGTCAAGTTTAGTAATGTTTGGTGCCATGCGCTTGAAATTAGAAGTTGATTGAATCAGGCTAGAACAGGAGGGAATTGTGACTCCAGAGCCACTGCCAGTCTCAAGAGTAAACGCAGGCGATCGCACGTTGACGACTGCTACCTGAGCAACTCATAAAAATCAAACAGAGACTACGTTTAGGAGTCTACTCAACCCTATGGAAGTGAATTATTTGCTCAAATGCTACGAAGCTGGATATCGAACTTTTCGAGGCATTGACCTGAGAGGAGCAGATTTGAGTGGCGTCACGCTCATCGGGGTAGACTTGACGGGCGCAAACCTAACGGGAGCAAATCTCAGCCGAGCCTTTTTATTAAAATCAGACCTGAGTAAGACGTTTTTAAACTGGGCGAATTTAAAGTTTGCTAAGTTAAGCGAAGCCATCCTGGTTAATGCAGATTTGACTAAAGTCGAAGCCAGCGGTGCTTTTCTAGTGAAATCGGATTTGACCGATGCCAAGCTGAGTGGCGCAAACCTCAGCAACGTCAACTTTCGAGGTGCCAACCTCAACCAGGCAAACTTCTGTGGAGCCAATATGTCTGGGGTCAACCTGAGAAGTGCAGACCTCGCCAGAGCCACTTTGAATTGGGCAAATTTATCGGGAGCCCGGTTGAGTGGGGCTAATTTGCAAGGCGCAATTCTCAACCATACCAACCTCCAGGGGGCATTCTTAAACGGCATGGATTTACAGGGCATTGATCTGAGCGGGGTTAACTTTAGCGATGCCAAATTGAGCGGTGCCAATTTTAATAACGCCACGCTGGTTTCCGCCAATTTTACGGATGCCAAGTTAAAAGGAGCAACCCTCACCCAGGCTAACCTGACGGGAGCCAATTTTTCTGGTGCAACTCTCGCCCAGGCAAACTTAAACTGGAGCAATTTGAGTCAGGCAGACCTGAGCACTGCCGATTTAAGTACCGCTGATGTATTGGGGGTCAATATTGATGGGGCAGAGTTTACCGATGTCACCCTATCCGACCCAAATCGCAACTATCTCTGCACCGTTGCGTCAGGTCAATCGGCATGGAATCAACGGGAAACCAGAACGACGCTCAGTTGTTCCTAAGTTTTGCTGGTTATGGTTCGCATGTTTATGGCTAACAATCCCCACGATTTTAATTCTCCTACCTATGGTGTCGTCTTAGTGACGGCTGCGTCCCAGGCGGAGGCAGAGGCGATCGCCAAATATCTGGTTGAATCTCGACTCGCCGCATGTGTCAGTCTGATGCCGATTCAATCTATCTATACCTGGCAGGGCAAAACGCACCAGGATGCTGAATGGCAACTGGTGAT
This sequence comes from Calyptranema fuscum S582, assembly GCF_055793305.1. Lineage (NCBI taxonomy): Bacteria > Bacillati > Cyanobacteriota > Cyanophyceae > Oculatellales > Oculatellaceae > Calyptranema > Calyptranema fuscum. The sequence goes on along the minus strand of NZ_JBSLYH010000061.1, from coordinate 29,889 downwards.
CAAAACCGATTTATCCCATTTCTCGACACTGCAACAAAAAATTCAAACTCTCCATTCCTACGACGTTCCCGAGATTATTGCGCTGCCGATCGTGGCAGGTTCGCCAGCATATCTGCAATGGATGGGTGAACAAATTCATCCTGTTTGAACCGTTTTTACTCCAGTACCTGTAGCAATTGAGGGGTTAATGAGGACAACGATTGTGTGAGAACCCGCGCTCCGCGCGGGTTCTCACACAGCTTCCTGATTTAACTGTCTCGACAGTTGCTCTATATCCCTGAATGTCATGTGCCGTGAAAGCGTAGCTTTCACGGCACATGACATTCACAGGTTTGTAGCGGTACTCTATCTCAAATCTCTAGCCGGATAGGGTAGGACGTTCTACTTCTTGTCGCCCACCACATTTTCCAACACTTCTTCAACTCGCTCTTGAATGGTGGTTGCGCCAGCCGAGTTATCTGGGCGGCTCATTTGGTTGATGTCTGCTCCTCCCTGAACTTCATTGGCTCCCTCTTCAGCGGTGTTGGCATAATCTTGCATAGACCGATCTTTTTCAGCTTTCAGGGCTCTTTCAGAGTTCTTTTGGATTTTGTCTAAGTGAGCAGCTCCTTCTGTTGGATCACTACCCGATGTGCCAAAGGCAACGGCGGGATGTGCGTTAGAGAACACCATTAAAGTGCAGAAAAAGACAATCACTACTGCACGCACAGAACGCACTACGGCTGTTTTCAAATTTTCAAAATTCATCTGAATGTCCTCCAAAGTAATAAGTTGAATCTACACCTTTAGGCTATTAGCCAAAATGCAGATAATCGTTATAGTTTCATACATATGAAACGCTATAGTAGTCCGAGATTGCTGTGATTACTAAAGCTAATCTCATCTATGAATAGAGCCTGAGAAGCTTTATTCTTCAGACAACTGAGCATGATTTAGTTCAGGCTAAATTTTGAGTATTAGCCCAGAAAACTATCAGTTCAATTGGGATTAGTGAATGACTAAAGCTTACTTTTTATTTATACGCTGGAAAGATGGAGCGCTGAATCAATCTAGAGATAGAATTGTGCGATCGCTAAAAAACAGGTCTTTCAACTAACAAAATAACTACTAACTAATCTAAGATAAATTGCACTCCTTCCAGGGGCATAACCTGAGTGAGAAATTACTATAGCCATCGAGCGCTTGATTAGAACAAATGGATCGCTACAAAATTAAAACCCACAACTTTTTTGGGAGAGTGCGGCGGAGCCGCACTCTCCCAAAAAAGTTATTCAAGTTATTTTTATGAGGCTCCAACGGTTGTATGAGAACCCGATTCGGAGTAGATAGGACAATTCCCCAGCAAAAATGGGAGGAGTGCTCAGCACTCCTCCCATCCATTTAGCTTCAGATTACCAACGGTTAGACGGTCTAAACAGCGGCACCTGAAAGGCTTTGACTAGCAGCATCTTTCAACAGTGCCGCTTTATCGGTTTGTTCCCAGGGCAACTCCAGGTCTGTTCGCCCAAAATGACCGTAGGCTGCGACTTCTTGATAAAAACGACCATCGCGCTCTGAGGGCAGCACCTGGAGATTAAATGCCTGAATAATGCCAGCAGGCCGTAACTCAAAGTGCTGTTTGACTAACTCTAATAGGCGATCGTCGTCAATCTTGCCGGTGCCAAAGGTATCCAGCATGATACTTACGGGGCGGGCAACCCCGATCGCATAGCTCAGTTGTACTTCACATTTCTCTGCCAACCCTGCGGCAATGATGTTTTTGGCAACATAGCGGCAAGCATACGCAGCACTGCGATCCACCTTAGTGGGGTCTTTTCCAGAGAATGCGCCGCCGCCATGACGGGAGTATCCACCGTAGGTGTCTACAATAATCTTCCGTCCAGTTAGACCCGAATCTCCTTGAGGACCTCCAATGACAAACTTGCCTGTGGGGTTGACCAAAAAGCGAGTCCGGTCGTCGGGTTTCACATCAATGTCATAAAAACTGGGCAGAACGACCAGTTCCCAAACATCTTCTTTAATTCGAGCCTGGACTGCATTGGCATCCGTGATGTCATCAATTTCGGGGGTGTGCTGGGTCGAAACCAAAATTGTATCGATGCCGACCGGCTTACCATCTTCGTAGATGACTGTGACTTGGGTTTTGCCATCGGGGCGAAGATAGGGCAACTGCCCGGTCTTGCGGACGATCGCCAATTTCCGAGAAATTCGGTGAGCCAGGCAAATGGGCAGAGGCATGAATTCTGGAGTTTCGTTACAGGCAAACCCAAACATGATGCCCTGATCACCCGCACCAATCGAGTCTAGTTCCTCTTCACTAGACTGTGCCCGCAATTCATGCGCCTGATCAACACCCTGAGCAATATCAGGCGACTGGGCATCTAATGCGACAAGAACTGCACAGCTATGGGCAGAAAAGCCGTTTGTGGCGTCGTTGTAGCCAATTTCAGCAATCTTCTGACGCGCCAAGTCAACATAGTTCACTTGCGCGGTGGATGAAATTTCTCCAGTAATTAAAACTAAGCCAGTGTTAACAACAACCTCAGCAGCAACACGGCTTTTGGGATCCTGAGTCAATAGTGCGTCAAGAATTGTGTCTGAAATCTGATCACAAATCTTATCGGGATGACCTTCAGTAACTGATTCGGAAGTGAATAGGAAACGACGGGACAAGGATAGCGACCTCTCTTTTTCTGGACAGTTCAAGATAATAGAGGAAGGCGAATCTTTGCTCTAGCCCCAATCAAACGATCCAGGCAGATACTCACCTTGCCTTGTAGTATCAGTTGTAGAAAACAGAATAAGCTGTTTTGTAAACAAATGCCAATCTTAGCAGAAGATTATTAGTTAATTCTTCCTATTGACAGGGAACTGATAAGCGGCACAGTCTTTTTCCTGAAGAGGCAAGAGTAGCTATGCCAGGGTACTGTAAGAGGCAAGAAGCGATCGCCATTTCATCCAGAGCGCTAATCTGGGTTAGTCTTCTGTACCCTTGAGGCTCTTACACAACACCGCCTACTGCACGCCATTGAGCATTGCTATGAAACCCCAGTTTTGTGGTGGCGCGGCTCCGCCGCGTCACCACAAAACTGGGATTCTGTTACATCGCAGATCTCTTATGAATTTGTTTAAGTAAGTTTAAGCAATTTGGATTTCTGTAAACTTAGCAATGACAGCATCGGCGTTGCGCAATTTGATTGGATGCGTCCAACCCCACGTCACGGCAATACAACCCGCCACACCACCCGCCGTTGCTAACTGAATATCAACTTGCGTATCACCCACCCACAGGGTTGTCTCCGGTGCTACACCTAAGGCGGCACAAGCCCGATGAACAATCGCAGGGTTTGGTTTGCCGGGAGGCTCATCCAGACCCATCTGGAGGTGGAAATAAGGGCTTAATTCGTTTTTCTGGACAAAATCTTCCACATTGGCAGTCGTATCTGATGAGACGATACCGAGTTTGACATGGGTTGCCAGGGTTTGAAGCAGGTCTCTAGCGCCCTCAAACAAGGGCGTTTCGTCTGCTTTGCGCTTCATGTATCCATCTGCTTCAGTAAACGCCGATCGCACGATATCGAGAGATTCTGCCCAGTCACGCCCTGTTTCTGCCACATAGGCTGCCGCCGCAATCTCATTTTCATAGCGCGTACCGATCGCCAATAAACCTGCCGGATTGAGGCGATCGTTATCGAGACCAAATGCCATTAACAGAGGATCTTGGACGCCTGGAATTTTGGCATCAATTAAGCGCGATCGCTTGTGACCTACATTTCGCAAAAATGACTCAGAATTTGCCAGGGTGCCATCTTTGTCAAAGACAATAGCCTGGATATTCTGAAACGTTTTATCGTGACACCGAATTGCAACCAAAATATCCCTCTCTTGACGAAAAGATCTGCTTGAGGATCGTGGATTTAATAAAACCTAATTCTTTTTGAGAGAGTGACGGCAGAGCCGTCACTCTCTCAAAAAGAATTACAGGTTAATTAGTTACGATCCTTAGAATTGTGAATTAATTAAAACCCCAAGGTTTATGTTGTGAGGCGCGGCACCGCCGCGCCTCACAACATAAACTTACAGGTGATTAAATCCATGATCCCTAATACTAAGTTGGGAGCCATGTATGACATAGCTCCCAAACTTATAACTTTGGCTTATTCAGAGGTAAATCTCTATATCAAAATCTAGAGAACTTTCTAAAAATATCTTGCTGATAGGAACGACATCTAGCAGGTAGCTAACGTCTTATTCAGCTGCCTCAGTGTCTTCAGCAATTTCAGGAGCCGCTTCTTCAACCGGAGGAGCGGGAGGTTGCGATTGCTGCATCATTTTTTCACGATACAACGCCGCCATTTCCTCTGCCTTTTCATAAACGAGTTCTGGATTCTTGACCATATCCCCTGGTTCAGGTTCCAGTTGCTTCGTTGAGAGAGAGATGCGACCGCGTTCTGCATCCAGATCAATAATCATGACCTTGACTTCATCATTCACGTTAAAAACGCTATGAGGTGTGTCGATGTGATCATGAGAAATCTCGGAGATGTGAAGCAGCCCACTGACACCACCGATGTCAATGAAGGCACCATAAGGCTTGAGACCTCGGACTGTGCCAATGACCACTTCGCCTACTTCCAGACGGTTCATCTTCCGCTCAACCAGTGCACGACGGTGGCTCAAGACCAACCGATTGCGATCTTCATCGACTTCAAGGAATTTTAGGGGAAGCTCTTCACCCACCAAGTCTTCTTTAGGCTTGCGAGTGCTGATGTGAGAACCTGGAATAAAACCGCGCAGTCCTTCGATGCGGACTAACGCACCACCCCGATTCGTAGCAAATACGATGGAACGAACCGTGGCATCTTCTGCCTGTAGTTGTCTCACCCGTTCCCAAGCACGCATATACTCAATGCGGCGGATGGACAGCGTCAGTTGTCCATCTTCATTTTCATCTGTCAGGATGAAAAACTCACGGGTTTCATTCGACTGCAAAACCTCGTCAGGGTTATCAATCCGGTTGATCGACATCTCCTGAATTGGAATGTATGCAGCTGTCTTAGCACCGATGTCAATCAGAGCACCCCTTGGCTCTAAACTAAAGACAGTCCCAGCGACGACATCACCAGGGCTGAAGTGATAGTCGTACTTGTCAAGGAGCGCAGCGAAATCTTCGTGAGTAAAACCGATATCTGTGACTTCCTGATTGACCATGCTAGCGATTTCCTAGTAATTCTCTCCGTGATGTAATAGGTGTCTCCTTTCAAAGATGCGATACAACTATGGCAAAAGTGCACTCAAATGCTTAGCCTCAGCCTGCATCCTATTAGAAATAGTATCTTACGGAATCTAAATTCCGGTAGTGGTTGACCCAGAATTACTATGATATCCCATCATCTGAGCGATACGCACTCTATCTGCAATTAACTTTCTGAGAACCTATCCAAAACGTTGATTTTTCGTCTCTTTTAGGCACAAAAAATCAACTTATCTCTGCGCGAATCGCGTTTGAGAAGCAGGATTGACGCGTGATTGTTGTGGTTGGCTTCGCCACACATAATCATGTTCTAAATACGCGGTCTTGCGTCAGTTCCAGTTAAATCAGGAGGTTGTGTGAGAACCAGCGCTCAGCGCGGGTTCTCACACAACCTTTTTTCTTAATCAACCCCTCGACTGCTATGTAGCGCTGTGCCGGTTGATTGAGTACGGTGTTGTGGGGCGCTCCGCGCCCCACAACACCGTTTCTGTATTGAACGAACTTGCACGTCGCTATATCTGATCTTTACTTCAGGGTTTTTACAATGAAATCGCAGGCGCGGGCAGTAATTGCCATCTCCGTTAGCGTAGGGTTTTGCCAGCCAGCCGAAGTCCAGCATGCTCCATCGACCACCAACAGATTAGGGGCTTCCCAGCATTGGTTGTAGGGATTGAGGACGGAATTGGTGGGTGACGTGCCCATGCGGGCACCGCCGACCTCGTGGATATAGAATCCTGGAGGTGCTGAAAACATCACTGTTTCTTCTAGCTGACGCAGAGACTTAGGGTAGAACGGAGATTTCAATAACTCTGTCAGCCGCAAGCATTGCCCGCCCGATAGCTCGACGAGTTCCTGAATCTGGCTTTGCATATGCGCTAACATCTGCTGTTCATTGTCTGACCAGCGGCAATTGATATGGGGGACAGGAATGCCCCAGGCATCGACCACCTGATCATCTAACTGCACTCGATTTTCATAACGAGACAGCACTTCTCCATGCCCGACGAGAAAGCCCAACGCACTATTGCCAAATTTTCTGACTAAGTTAGGGATGCTAAATCGCTGGACACCGCCCCACAGTCCATAGCCCCGCAAGAAAGAGGATTCCTGGGTTTCGAGGTTGGTAAATCGGGGGATAAAAAAGCTATCGCAGCCTGATAGTTCAAAGGGTTGGGCAGGTTGCTGAAACCGGGGAAGGGTAAAAAAGCTCATGGTGGAAATGTGATCCATCAAGTAGCGCCCCAACAAATCAGACTCGTTCACCAATCCTCCCGGTTGATACTGCTCGGTAGAATGCAGCAAAATCCGCACGGATTCAATCGTCGAAGCGCACAGAACAACGATGCGCCCGAAGACTTCATGAGCCGTTTTGTTGACGCGATGGATATAGCCCACCCCTTTTGCCTGTCGGGTTTGGGGATCGAAGACGACATGACTGGCGATCGCATCGGGTTGTAATGTCACATTTCCGGTTGCCAAAGCGGCTTTAAGCGAAGAGCCGATGCTGGAAGACGGTGGCCAGGGTGCCTCTGCGGTCGGTCGATGGAGGGGAAAGCCACGGGAGATGATCATCGGTCGCAGGGGATGGCGATCGCTCCAGACTGTTTTGACATACTCTTCTGCCGGAGTAAACGCTGCCGGAGAGAGATATTGACCGTCAGGTAACTGAGGTAAGCCGTTTTGTTCCCCTTTGATCTGAAAAAACCGTTCCAGGCGATCGTAGTAAGGGGCTAAGTCGGCATAGCCAATCGGCCAATCGTCGCCATACCCATCTCGACTGGCAGCTTTCAATTCGTAGTCCGATAAGCGCAGGGTAATGCCGCCCCAGGTGAGACTTTTGCCGCCAACTTGCCGTCCCCGCATCCAATAAAACGTTTGATCAGGGGGTGTGGTGTAGGGATTTTCTCTTTCATCCACAAACAGGTTGGGATTTGTCTTCCAGTATCCCGGATGCAATGCCTGGTAAGACTGATGGCGGGTAACAAATAGGTTGCGAAAGCGTCGAGCAAAATTGCCGACATTGCTTCCTAATGCAACATCGGACTTGAGCTGAGGACCGGCATCCAACACTAAAACCTTTAGCCCCCGTTCACTCAGCTCTTTTGCGGCAATCCCTCCTGTGGCTCCAGCCCCCACCACAATGGCGTCATAAATCTCAAGCGATATGTCATTGTTCATGCGATAGCGACAGCAACCTTTCCCAAACGATAAAAATCACATATTGGCGTTGTTGATTTGGGCTATGAAATTTGATATGAGTGCCGCGCGGAGCGCGGCACTCATATCAAATTTCATAGCTGGATTAAGCAATGCCCACACATTAAACTATCCCAAAAACAGTTTGTAGGCTGGATTTTGATTCTCATCCCAATATTGATAGCCCAGAGTGTCGAGAAATGCTTGCCACGCTTCCATTTCATGCGGGGGAACCTGCATTCCGACCACAATGCGTCCGTAGTCTGCACCATTATTGCGATAGTGAAACAGGCTGATGTTCCAGTTTGGACTCATGGAGCCGACAAATTTCATTAAGGCACCGGGGCGTTCGGGAAACTCGAAGCGGTAGAGCAATTCGTTATGAGCCAGGGGCGATCGCCCACCGACCATGTGGCGCAAGTGCAATTTCGTCAGCTCATCATCGGTTAAGTCCAAAATTTTGAAGCCACAGGTTTCAAACGAAGTCAGCATTTTTGCGGCATCGGCACGATTTTCGATCTGGACGCCGACAAAGATATGTGCCTCTTTTTCATCCGCAATGCGATAGTTAAATTCGGTCAGATTGCGTTTGCCCATGCAATTACAAAATTTACGCAAACTTCCGGGTTGTTCGGGAATCGTGACGGCAAAGATTGCCTCCCGCCGTTCGCCCAGTTCAGCGCGTTCGGCGACAAACCGCAGCCGATCAAAGTTCATATTGGCACCACAGGCAACGGCAACCAACGTTTGATCGTGGATTTGTTCTCGTTCGACATAGACCTTTGCAGCGGCGATCGCCAGTGCCCCAGCCGGTTCTAAAATCGATCGCGTATCTTCAAACACATCCTTAATGGCTGCACAGGTATCATCGGTATCGACCAGGATGATCTCATCCACATATTGCTGGCAAAGACGAAAGGTTTCCTCGCCAACTTCGCGCACCGCTACGCCATCGGCAAATAACCCGACCTGAGGCAATCGCACCCGCTTACCCTGCTTGAGAGATTGGTACATGGCATCGGCATCGACAGGTTCAACGCCAATGATTTTGATATCAGGTCGCAACCGTTTCACATACGCCCCAATCCCTGAAATCAACCCACCGCCTCCAATGGCGACGAAAATGGCATGGATGGGTTGTTGACATTGCCGCAAAATTTCCATGCCGATGGTTCCCTGACCAGCGATCACATAGGGATCATCAAACGGGTGAATGAACGTCAGCCCCTTCTCTGCTTCAAGTTGGCGTGCATGGGCATAGGCATCGTCGTAGGTATCGCCATACAACACGACCTCGCCGCCTCTGGCTTTGACTGCATCGACCTTGACCTGGGGTGTGGTCACTGGCATGACAATGATGGCGCGGGTACCAAGATGGTGAGCTGACAGCGCTACCCCCTGAGCATGGTTGCCCGCCGAGGCAGCAATCACCCCCTGTGCCAATAGCTCGGCAGGCAACTGAGCCATTTTGTTGTACGCACCCCGCAATTTAAACGAAAAGACAGACTGCATATCTTCTCGCTTGAGCAACAGCTTGTTATTCAGCCGTGCTGACAGATTGGGCGCATAGTCCAGAGGAGATTCTTGCGCAACGTCGTAGACCCGCGCCGTCAGGATTTGTACCAGGTAGTCGCAATACATAAGGTTTAGAGAGATATGCAGATGCCGAGTAAAAGAAAAATCGTGCCCCACTCCATCCTTAACAATACAGTCCGTTTTGGAGAGAAAGCTTGGCTGACAGTGTTGATTTTACAAGGTGGTATGTTTCCGGTGGGGCAAGGGCACCTTATAGCGTGAGCTGAGTTGTCCAGCTTCCACATGGCTCCCAGGAATTATGAAATTTTCATCAACCTTAGACAATTTATGAGGGTAAACCCAGACCATCCTGAAAACTAAAGGTATGCGGGATGACAAATGTTATAAAACTTGGGGATTTAAGGATGGCAGTGCCGCGTCGCGGCACTGCCATCCTTAAACCTCAGCGTGATGAAAATCTTGATCGTTGCGAAATCGTTATGGGATAAGGTTTTGGGTTCTTGATTAAATGATCGTTGCAGAGTGCTGATATCCTTCTAAGGATCACCGATTAATTGACCTGTTATTCTTTTTGAGCGCGCGGCAGCTCCGGCATCAGCCTGTCCTCAGGAATCGGGTTTAAGTTAAATCCACGATCCCTCAAAGCTGGGTCAGAACTAACTTTCAGCGGCTTGAGAATCCCTGCGATCGCAAAAAATAGTGCCCTTTTGACACGAGGAGTGGACTACATTGAGTCGGCTATTCAAAGATTCAATTCACCTGCCCTGGCTAGCGATACAGCGACGCAGACGGACGCATAAAAGGACAACCGTCGTTCTTTTGGGTCTGGTGGTTGCCTTGGTTTGTGCGTCGGGTTTATTTTCTTCAGTTCAAGCACAAACGCCTGCGGCGGCTGATTTTCCCGTGCCGACGACGCTCAATTCCACTCCTCGTCCGGCATTGCCAGCTCTGCCGATTGTCCCGGTTAGCCGACCTCAATCCTCTGGGGGTTCCGCTCAACAACCCGCAAGCAACGATCCAGCGGAACAAACTGCTCCGGCAGGGGTACCTGTCGAACCTGGAGCATTGCCCATTACGACGATTGAAGCGATCGCCATGCGTCAGGAGCTAGAAAACCTGATTGGGCGATTTGAAAGTGCTTTACTCTCTGCCGATGCCGCTACGAGTGAGATTAGTTTAGATTTCTCTGACAATTTAGATGCTCTGAATAACTCCGATGAAACGCTAATTGCCGCCACAGAAGCGGGTGTACAAGCTGCCCAGCCGGTTGGTGTGCGGTCTAACAGTATCTTGCTGCAAGCACGTCAAATTTTAGAAACCTTTCCTCATTTCGTTGCCGAAGGCGACTATGCGATGGCTCGCCAGCAATGGTTAGCTGCAAGACAACTGCTGTGGGATAACTTCCCCACCGATCGGATGCTGGCGCAACCAGAGATTCGGGCAATGTGGTTGGATCGGGGCACGATTGTCAATGCGCGATCGCGTCAGGGATTAACTCGCATTTTTGATGGGCTTGCGGCTGCCGGGATCAATACCGTCTTTTTTGAAACCGTTAACGCAGGCTACCCCATTTACCCCAGCCAGATTGCACCCCAGCAAAATCCATTAACCCGAGGCTGGGATCCCTTAGCCGATGCGGTCGCACTGGCACATGAACGAGGGATGGAGCTTCATGCCTGGGTGTGGACGTTTGCTGCCGGAAATACGCGCCACAATACTCTAATAAACCTGCCCGACAGTTATCTCGGTCCGATTCTCAGCGCTCATCCCGATTGGGCAAACTATGACGATCGGGGCAACCCCATTCCACCCGGACAAACCAAACCCTTTCTTGATCCAGCCAACCCAGCGGTTCGCGGCTATTTGCTGCGCTTGTTTCAGGAAATTGTCACCCGTTACGATGTAGACGGATTGCAACTCGATTACATCCGTTATCCCTTTCAAGATCCCGGTGCCGGACGCAGTTATGGGTATGGCACCGTGGCACGGCAACAATTTCAGCGGATGACGGGTGTGGATCCAACGACTCTGACACCGGGCGATCGCCAGCTTTGGGAACAATGGACAAGCTTCCGCACCGAACAAGTGAATTCTTTTGTCGCTGAAACCTCGCGAGTGTTACGCCGCATCAATTCTGACTTGATCCTATCGGTTGCTGTTTTTCCACTATCAGAGCACGAACGTATTCAAAAAATCCAGCAAGATTGGGGAACCTGGGCACAACGGGGCGATGTAGATCTGATTGTGACCATGAGCTATGCCGAAGATACGAATCGTCTGGAACGGTTGGTCAATCCCTGGATTGCCAATGCCGATCTGGGCCCTGTATTGGTGCTGCCGTCGATTCGGCTCTACAACTTGCCCACCGCTGCCACCATCGATCAGTTGCAGGCGATTCGAGATATGCCGGTTGGTGGCTATTCCTTATTTGCTGTTGCTGACTTGAATGACACCCTGCAAGGTATATTCCATCGTACTCAGGGGGCATCGACTTCCAGCACGAGTGCCGAACCTATTCCCTATCGCCAACCTTTCCATGCGGCAGCCGCTCGTTATGATGCGCTACGACGCGAATGGGGTTTTCTGTTTAGTCAGGGGCAACTGTGGATTCGTGAACATCAGTTGAGTGAATGGAGCCGTCAGGCAGATGCGTTGGCAGACGCGTTGGCACAGCTTGCCGAACATCCCTCTGAACAAGGGTTACATAACGCCAGAACCGTCTTGCACGATTTTCGCGATCGCTTTGCGGGGTGGATGTCTTTGCAATCGCTCAACGATAGCTACCGGATTCGCATCTGGGAAAATCATCTAGCCACCCTGGACGTTTTGCTGAATTATGGAGAACACTTTACGCTGGGGCGGCAGAGCAGTTCTACGTGATCCGATTCCCCGATCCCTTGCGTTCCGCCAACAGCCAAGCTGCTACACCCCCGCCGATAAAGCCAAATAAATGACCTTCCCAAGAAATACCGGGTTGGTTAGGCAATACACCCCAGATCAAGCTGCCATAGAGCACCCCGACCATGACTGAGAAAAAGATGGACACCAAGCTGCGTTCAAAATAGCCCCGCAGGAGCAAAAACCCTAAGTAGCCAAAGATAACGCCGCTCGCCCCGATGTGGATCGCAGGTGCGCCCAATAGCCAGGTGCCCACTCCTCCGACCAGCATGGCGATCGCACTGACGATAAAAAAGTCACTGGTTTGCCGTAACATCACCAGCCATCCCAAGATCAAAAAGGGAATGGTATTGGAAATCAGGTGACTGAAACTGCCATGCAAAAACGGAGCAAATAAAATGCCCCGTAAGCCAATTTGGGTACGCGGAATAATGCCAAATTGATCAAGCGATCGCCCTGTCAGTTGATCGATGATTTCGATGCCCCACAATAGCACTACGATAATTCCCAACGTTAGAACATGGGTTCTTAATTCTCGGGCAATTCCTTTCACGTCTTCGTTGCTCATAGGACGATTCATTTTCAGTCGATTTACGTAGATTGAGAAACAAGGGGTAACGAATTCACAGAATAATCTTCATGAAGAATTTGGAACTTAAACAGAAAATTTACGTCTTTTTTAATGGATGTTGGAGCAAGATTGATTTAGTGCAGTCCTCAGTAGCAGCTTTATGTCCAATGTATGACGGTCTGATCTTTCCTGAACGCACATACAGAGCTGTGATCATGGGAACACAATAGGTGTATTCGTTTTTACAAGACATCACGGTCAATCAGAGTCTTAATCACCTCCTAATCGATCCCGTAATCTTTCTGAATCATTTTGGGTTCATCCTGGCTGAGCGATCGAATTTTGGGGTTCTCATGAAAAGCACTGAATCAGGCGTTGCTGGTTTTGGCAATGAATGGGACTGTGAACCCGAAGGGTTCACAGTCCCATTCATTCCAGAATTTAGTCATGTTCTGAAATAGGCAACAGTTATGGGCTGTTGACTAAACGAGACAATCCTCAGCGAGACAATCCTCAGGAGGTCGTGTTGATCAAAAACTGGGCGATCGCCCTCCCTTTTCCCCGAATCAATCGTTTCAGAGCGGTGTTGGGTGACACCCCTAGAGGCTCAATCCCCATTGCCAAAACAACCCGTTTAAGACTAATACTACTCACTGCGGTTGATCAATTCCGGATTCGTGCCCAACCCTTGCCGTTGCCGATCCCCATTCCCAGCGATCGCTATTGATTTTGGGTATGAGGGTGAGCTTATAACTCAAGATTTTACGTTTATCCCCGGATTCAGACATATCTGAATTCATCGTGTATCTGGAGTATTGATAGCGATCGCTCAATCAGAAACAACCGGGGGTTAAGATATCTTTCTTTCGGGGGAGTAAAACCTTTAGCCCCTTCTCCATCTTAAAGATGGTGGATTGCCTCCACCCTAATTTGTTTGAGAGAGTGGCGGTTTCGTCGGTCTCTCAGAAAAACGAACAGGGGCGCTGATCTCCGATCTCAAAGGCGATGAATTGAAGGGAACAACGGTTTTGGCTCTGGTGAGGATGCGTTTGGGCGGGTAAGGATTCTGCGCACGGGTGATTCCATCTCAGGATTAAGCTACAAGTGATGATGACTAGTTTGAAGCAGGGTAGATTCTATTTTGGCTTAAAGAAAAAATCAGCACAGTTGAGGCGATTCTGGCGACTGTTGCCGGGAAGCATTGCCGCGCTGATTGTACTGGGGCTATTTCAAATTGGGGCATGGCAACCGCTAGAAAATTTGTTTTGCGACATGCTGTTTTCTCTGCGAGGCTTTGTCAGCTGGGGAGATCAGGTGGTTGTCGTAGAAATTGATGACGCCAGTCTGCAATCACTCGGTCAATTTCCCTGGAATCGTCAATATTATGCAGAGGTGTTAGATACCTTAACCGATGCCCATGCCAGCGTTGTGGCGTTGGATGTGGTGTTATCAGACCCTACGCCCGACGATGAACAACTTGCCAGTGCGATGCGCCGTCAGGGGCGGGTTGTGTTGGCGCAATCCTGGAATCAGGCAGGGGCTCCAATTTTGCCGACAGCGACCCTGAAATCAGCGGCGATCGCCACAGGTCACAACCTCAAACGCGACGAATTGGATGGGGCAGTCCGGCAAGTGGATTTGCTGGTCAAAGACACTCCCTCATTAGCCCTGGCAGCGGTGCAAATTTATTCGGCTGTGCAAAAACCTGTATCACTGCCCAATCTCAACCAACCCCTGTGGGTGAACTGGTTGGGGCCCTCGTTGCAAGCAACGCAATACTCGTTTGTCAAAGTATTACGAGGAGAAATTCCATCTCAAGCGTTCGCCGGAAAGGTAGTGTTGGTCGGCGTTTCCACCCCAGCTCTCGACTCGGTGCAAACGCCCTACAATCGCAATCCTTCTACCAGCAGCACCTATCTACAAGCCACCGTTATTAATAATCTGCTCCAAGAAAATTCACTGCACCGGGTTGCAGACTATGGGCTAGTTGTCTTGCTGCTGTTGGGAGGGCCCGGTTTGAGTTATGTGCTGGGACATTGCCGACTCGACAAACAAATTTTGGCGTGGTCTGCGCTTTGCTTGGGTTGGTTTGGGTTGTCCATCAGTTTATTTCGCGCGGGGTATTGGTTGCCCACGATCGCACCTATTAGCCTGTTTTGTCTGACGGGGGCAGGGGTCGTTTTAGCCGATCAATATCGCATGAATAAGCTGCTGCATCAGAGCGAAGAACGCTATGCGCTGGCAGTACGTGGGTCAAATGAAGGGTTATGGGATTGGAATTTAAAGACGGATGTCATTTATTTTTCACCCCGCTGGAAAGAAATTTTAGGGTATGACGAAGAGGAAAGTGGCGATCGCTCAGAGGATTGGTTCAGTCGCGTTCACTCAGATGATTTAGAACAGCTTAAAGGCGCGATCGATAACCATCTCAAGGGTAAGACGGCTTATTTTGAACACGAGCATCGTATCCGCCACTGTGATGGCAATTATCGCTGGGTTTTAAGTCGGGGCATGGCAGTACGAAATTCAGAGGGCATGGCTTACCGTATGGCAGGTTCTCAAACTGATGTCACAGAACGCCGAGAAGCCGAAGAACAATTGCGTCGTATTGCCCTCTATGATGGCTTGACCGATCTGCCGAACCGCGCCTATTTCATGGATGCTTTGCGGCAGGCGATCGCCCATAACCAGGAACAACCCCTGTTTACCTTTGCGGTCTTTTTTCTTGATGTCGATCGGTTTCAACTGGTTAACAGTAGCCTCGGCAATAGTGTTGGGGATCAGCTGTTGGTGGCGATCGCCCATCGCTTAAAAGCGTATATTTCACCCGAAGGGGTCGTTGCTCGCCTGGGGGGCGACGAATTTGCCATGCTACTCAAGCATGTCGAAGATATGGGCGATGCGATTCGGGAAGCCGACCAGATTCAGCGACTGTTGTCGCTGCCGTTTAATCTGGAAGGGCATGAGGTGTTTACTACCGTCAGCATTGGCATTGCCCTGAGTGCCAACTACTACACCCAACCCGAACATATTCTGCGAGATGCCGATACTGCCATGTATCGTGCCAAAGCCTCCGGTAAAGCCCGCCATCAAGTGTTTGATAAAGCCATGCATACGCGCATGGTGGCTAAACTGCAACTTGAAAATGATCTGCGCCGAGCCATTTCTAACGAAGAGCGGCAGGTTATTCGCGTATCCAATACCAATCAAGAGTTTCATGAATTACAACTGCACTACCAACCGATTGTGCAACTGACAACGGGACGGGTGATCGGGTTTGAGGCGCTGGTGCGCTGGCAACATCCCGAACAAGGATTTTTGTCACCGGCTAAGTTTATTGCCACTGCCGAAGAAACTGGATTGATCATTCCCCTGGGCTGGTGGATTTTGCGGCAAGCCTGTCTTCAGATGAGTGCGTGGCAGGAAAAAATTTCTCCTGGCACGCCATTGACGATGAATGTTAATCTTGCCAGTCGCCAGTTTTCTATGCGCGGGCTGACCGAGCAAATGGACTATATTCTCCAGGAAACCGGAATTAATGCCTCGCGTTTAAAGCTAGAAATCACCGAAGGCACGATTATGAACAATGCCAAATCAGTGATTGCGACCTTACATCAGTTGCGATCGCTGGGCATTCAATTGGCGATCGATGACTTTGGTACAGGCTATTCGTCGCTCAGTTACCTGCATCGTTTTCCCATTAACACGCTCAAAATCGATCGATCTTTTGTCAGCCGCATGAGTATTGATAGCGAAAATGCCGAGATTGTCCGCACGATCGTCACCCTGGCGCATACGTTGAATATGGATGTCACCGCAGAAGGCGTCGAAAATACCGAGCAATCGTTGCAATTGTTAGAAATGGGGTGTGAGTATGGTCAGGGCTATCTTTTCGCCAGACCCTTGACGGCTGAAGCCGCGACCCAACTGCTTGCCGAAAAACTATGGGGACGGGAATCGCCGACAACGCTGAATCCAGCCGTGAATCTGCACATAGGAACTGCAATCCCCTATGCCAACCCCACGTTGCCCATAACAACACCAATGACTACGACTGAGCTAGAGAAAGACATGGGTGCAGAACAAAATCCCTTCAATCCACTGGCGCAACCCCAACAGTAGTGCTTTGAGCAGGATTGTGGATTTAAAGCATGAGCGATCGCCAGCTCTGCCAGCGATCGCTCAATTAGAATCCGGTTTGCAGCGCGGCATTGCCGCGCTGCAAACGTTAATGGAACGCGTTGCTTTAAGCCAGCAATTCTCCGGTTTCCTGGAGAGTGTGGAGACGGTGATAGATGCCACCGTGGTGCAACAGTTCATCATGACTGCCCACTTCCACAATTTGCCCTTGATCTAAAACCACGATCTTGTCAGCTTCACGCACCGTACTCAGACGATGGGCAATGATCAGCGTGGTACGAGTCCCGAGGATGCTTCGCATTGCCAACTGAATCGATCGCTCTGATTCATAGTCCAAACTAGAGGTGGCTTCATCGAAGATCAGCACATCGGGGTTGACCAGCAGAGCGCGGGCGATACCGAGCCGCTGACGTTGTCCACCCGATAGACGGACTCCTCGTTCACCAACCAGGGTGTAATACCCTTTGGGCAGCAGATGAATAAATTCGTCTACTCTGGCGATTTGGCAAGCTTTTTGTACATCCTCCAGACAGGCATGGGGGTTGCCATAGGTGAGGTTATCTAACAAGGTGCCGTTAAACACATCCACTTCCTGGTGAACGATCGCCAACCGTTTGCGATAGCCCGTCGTATCCAGACTACGAATATCATGCCCGTCGATCAGCACTCGTCCTGAGTTGGGTTCAAAGTACCGAAACAAGAGCTTGACCAGGGTCGATTTGCCAGAACCCGATCGCCCGACCAATGCCACCGTCTGATACGGTTCAATCAACAAATTAATGTTTTGTAGAACCGGACGGGCGGGGTCATAGCCGAAGGTAAGGTTTTCAAAATGCACCTTGCCTGTGAATTGGTAGTGTTTGACCGCTTCCGGTCGGGTCAGGTCAACCGCATCGCTGCCATTGGATTGTTGGACAAACTCGTGGTAGCGAATCATCGACGCAAACCGGCGGGAAAACACTTCAGCCAGGTGGCTAATCGGCTCCAGTTCGGAATATGCCATGCTTGACACCGTCAGGGTGGTGACAAAGTGGCCGAGGGAGATGTGACCTACCACCGTTGCCCACAACGTCAACGCCAACACCCCAAACACACAGGATTGAATGATCAGCTCCTGCCACGTAAACAACGTGATATAACCGCGATGAATGCGATAGTTCACATAGGTAAACTCTCGATTCAAACGACACGATTGCCGAGTCAGTTCGCTTGCTTCGGTGGCAAACGCTTTGACCGTTTTGATATTGGTGATGATTTCAGAGGTGCGGCTTTCGGTATTTTCGATATGGCGATCGAGAAATTGTTCTTTCTGCGTCAGTTTATTGAGATTCTGCAAACTGAAATTGAGGATGACGATAAACGAGATAAAAAACAATAGGGCAATGCGCCATTCAATCAACCAGATCACCAGAAAAATTCCGAGAATGCGAAAAACTTTAGGAATCAGTTGTCCGGCAATTTCAGGATACGTCCAGGTGTGGTTAGATAAGCCCTTGGCAACCCGACCGACCACCCGACCGGGGTTGTTTTCGTCATAAAACTCCAGGGGCAGAGTCAGAATTTTTTCGATCGCCCGTTTGGTATGGTCTCGCCGCGATCGCAACGCAATATCCCAGTGGAACCAGTCGCTTAACCAGGGTTGAATGGGGGCGCGAACAACGGTAACCACAAAGATGATGCCGAGTAGCAAGACTAACGCCCCAGTCTGATGAGAACGGAAGGCGATCGCGCTCGATAAGCCATCCACCGTTCCTTGCAGAAACTGATCGATGGGCTGACCCGAAAGCACGTTGAGAATTTGTCCGGTGGCATAGGGAAC
This sequence comes from Calyptranema fuscum S582, assembly GCF_055793305.1. Taxonomy (NCBI): domain Bacteria; kingdom Bacillati; phylum Cyanobacteriota; class Cyanophyceae; order Oculatellales; family Oculatellaceae; genus Calyptranema; species Calyptranema fuscum. The sequence goes on along the minus strand of NZ_JBSLYH010000061.1, from coordinate 11,475 downwards.
CGCCAGATCAATAATTTGAAATAGACTGGTAACGGCGATGCTGAAATAGGCGATCGCTTTGTAGTTCTTGTAGTATTTGATTAAGTCTTGAAACTGTGCCATGAGAATTTCCTCCGTCAAATCTGACGAAAAGGAGGGTGAGTGATAGGTGGCGATCGCAGAAACGATGCACCTTGAGATTTGAGTGGGGGCAACGCTACATCATTACGAGCATCACCAAAGAAGCGACTGGGCAATGGGTCAGCCGTTAGCAGCTTTAACTCGAATCACATGAGTGTTTGCTTGGACTACGGATTGTAGCACAATCATATTACACAATCTCAATTGCTCCGATTCCCGAAGAAAAATCATCATGTTATTGATCTACCCAATGAAATGTAGTGTGGGTGCCGCGCTTTGCGCGGCACCCACACTACATTTCATCGGGTAGTGGTCTGTCAATTAAAAATTGACAGTTAAAACGGGTGATGTGCCGCGCTTCGCGCGGCACATCACCCATCAGAAAATACTTGGCAAAGCACTAACGTTGCGAACACTAAATTTTGCAATACGGGGTGTGGGGGCGTAGCCCCCACGCAGGGGTTTCACCCACACACCCCGTTGTAAAAGTTTTGATTGGGTCTACAGTTAAGAGCGTTACAGCGAAGTTTAATCGTGCAGGGCTTGCCGTTGAAGCTGCATCAATTCTTGGATACCAGTCTCCGCCAGGTCGAGCATTTGATTCATCTGTAAACGGGTAAAACTCCCTTCCTCAGCCGTTCCTTGTAGCTCAATTATGCTCAAATCTTCTCGCAGCACAATGTTGAAATCTACAGTTGCTGCCACATCTTCTACATAATTCAAGTCAAGAAACGCTTCCCCGTCTAATAAGCCTACGGAGACGGCAGCAATTTGATGACGAATGGGCGATCGCTCTAGTTCACCTGTTTTTATCAAGTGATCAATCGCATCACTCAAGGCAACGAATGCCCCTGTAATCGAGGTGGTGCGTGTCCCTGCATCGGCCTGAAGTACATCTGCGTCTACGGTCAACGTCCGCTCTCCCAAGGCTGCCATATCTAACCCGGCTCTGAGGCTACGCCCAATCAACCGCTGAATTTCTTGAGTTCGACCCGACAGCTTCATCAATTCTCTTGCCTGACGTGGCTGTGTAGCACTGGGCAACATGCGATATTCGGCAGTCAGCCAGCCCTGACCCGACCCTTCTAAAAATCTCGGTACCCCCGGTTGCACAGAAACCGTACAGAGCACCTTTGTCTCGCCAGATTGGGCAAGCACTGACCCGGCAGCGAATTGAGTGAAGTGTCGCTCAAAACGAACCGGACGAAGCTGGTTAGATTTTCGACCATCTGGACGAGTCCAAGTCATGATTGTTGTCCTAAATGATTGACACAAAATTCTCAATCAGAATACAGCCTGTTTGCAATGAAAGATAAAAAATATTCCTGGAGGGTTAAATTACCATGGATGATATTGACGTGAACACACACGTAGTGTTTGATGGGGGGGAAACTGGCAGATTTACGCTACATTTCACGGATACTCTTGTACTATCTCGGATCAGAGTTTGTTTATGGTTTCCCAGCTCGAAGCCCCTATCATTGATTCCAATCGTCAACTTCCCTACATTGTCGAAGGCTTAGTGCAGGTGTTCACATGCCCCCATCGCAATTTTTTTACGGGAGTCATGGCTCAGTCTTTGCGAATTGCAGGACAAGGGACACCTGTGTTGGTGGTGCAGTTTCTTAAAGGTGGCATTGGTCAGGGGCACGAGCATCCGGTGCAGCTTGGGCAACATCTTACCTGGTTGCGCTGCAATTTACCCCGTTGTCTGGACGCACCCCCGTCAGAGGCGGCAGAAATCGCGGCAGTACAAGAGCTTTGGCATCATACGACCACGGTTGTTGCCGCCGCAAAATATTCTCTGGTGGTATTGGATGAATTGAGCCTAGCCATTCAATTTGGGCTGATCCCGGAAGCCGAGGTCTTGGATTTTTTGCGGACTCGACCCCAGCAAATGGATGTGATTTTGACGGGGCCCGAAATGCCCCAATCCATTCTCGATATTGCCGACCAAATTACTGAAATGCGCCGCAGCCATCGATCTTGAACATTAATCCTGAATATTAATCTTGAGTATCGATCGTGAACAGGGGAATGCGATCGCCTTGAGTCCGTCTCCTCGTTGATACAGCAATTTTTAATCGAGTGGGGTACAAATTATTTTTTGAAAGCCATGCTCTGCATGGCTTTCAAAAAATAATCGGGTTTTATCTGAGCGCGAAACGCCATCAAAAAGAGGGTGGGCAATGCCCACCCTCTTTTTATGCAGGGGTTTTTCCCAGGGTCTATTGGCGAATTCGGTAGCCACCTACAATGACTTCGGCATCGCTGTTGTAATCCTGGTAGGCATGGTTGACGCCAAACAGATTCAAAATGAAAATGTTGTCGCCACGTTGTTCTACAAAACTAATGGCGTCTAGCTTGTTGCCGCTGGGGTCAGTGCCAATCCAATCGACGCGAATACTGCCATCGGGTTGAATTTCTGACTTTTGCCAGGTCACTTCTTTCAGACGTTTTTCGTACTCAGATTTGAGTGCGGCTTCTAAATCATCGTTGCTCAATTGTTGACCTTGAGCCGAACCGAAATCTACCGAGCCAGCAAATCCTTGATCACTTGATGCAAAGGCAATGCCGCTGCCGGTGTCCTCATAGGTATAACCCGCAGGAAAAGAAATTGCGTACAACCCATTGGGGTCTTCATAAGCAACTTCGTCTCCGGCAGCCGCAGAAGGTGACGGGGCAACAGGTGTTTGTTCAGCGTTAGACGGCTCAACCGCAGAGGGTGATGCTGCAATCGATGGAGCTGTAGAAGGGGATGCAGTGCCTTCTGGTGTCTCTTTGCCACAACCGGCGAGGGTTACGAGGGAAGCGAGGAGCAAAGGAGTAAAGAATGTAAATCTCTTATTCATGTCCTAAGTTTGTATGTGTAGTGATACTGAGGGCTTCATGGTACGTGTAAAGGGTAGAAATTAACACCTGATTATTATCGAGGAGTTAGGGGCTATTTCACTTTCCTAGCCTGTGTAACTACGTATAGCGATCGCCATTTTCCGGATAAATTCTTAGCTAACGTGATGCGCGATCGTTGGGAATAGATGAGATGCGAGCGGTGGGTAGGCGCGTGTCCAGATCTTCTTCTATCTCACCTTAAAAAGGGTCATTATGCCAAGTTTTACAGGAAGCGATCGCCATCAAATGCTATTTAGGATCGTGGATTAAATAAGATCGAATATTGAATCGTTTGGAGGGGCGAACGGCCGTTCGCCCGTACAACAAATCATCGGAGTTATTTAATTCCCATTCCTTAGAGAGATAATTTTCCTGCCCTTTAGACAAAAAAAATACCTCTGCTACTGATATGTCAGAGTGGCTTTAAGCCTGAGAAGAGGCGATCGCCATACACGCAACATCGACCTGTTGAACAATGGGGGTACATCCCAGCCATTGTTGCGAGATCTGAATGAACGGGGCAGGGTTGCCGCTGACATAAAACTGAGTGGGCAGGGGCGGATAAGGATTTTTTAAACCCAGGAGATCTAATTCCTGCATCGCTGCTTTAACCACATGCACTGCCGGATCGACGAGGGCAATTTTGGCAGGCAGAATCGTTTTGAGAACGGGTTCTAAATGGGGATAGTGGGTGCAACCGTAAATCAGGGTATCAATTTGCTTTTCCAATAGCGGTGTGAGATAGTCCAACGCGACTGAGCGAGTGTAAGGGTCTGCCAGACGGTTTTGTTCGATCAGCGGCACAAACTCTGGACAACCGATTTGCCAAACCTGGGTGTTGGGATTGATCTCTGCGATCGCCTGTTTATAAGCATTGCTGGCAGCGGTCGCTGGAGTGGCAATCACCCCAATGCGTTGACCCTGCTGCACAGCCGCACGTGCCCCTGGCAAAATCACCCCTAGAATCGGCACATCAAATTCAGACCGCACAATTTCCAGTGCCAGCGCTGAACTCGTATTACACGCCATGATCACCATCTTGACGCCCTGTTGTTGCATCCAGGTGATGATCTCGCGGACAAATTGCAAAATTTCAGATGGCGATCGCGTGCCATAGGGCAGACGAGCCGTATCACCAAAATACAAAATCGATTCGTTGGGTAACTGACGATACAACTCTCTGAGAACTGTAAGACCACCGACACCACTATCAAAAACGCCAATCCTTGCTTTTTGAGGATGTTGCCCCAATGCGCCTGAAGCTGTCAACGACATCTCAGGTATAGAAACCGGAGGTGCGATCGGAGAATGATTGGATTCAGGAGAAGGAATGCTGGATAAATTGGGGTTTTTCATTCAGTTCGTGTTTGCAAGCTCTAAAAGTTTTGTTGAACATATTGCAGGATACCGCGAGCGATTCCTGCTGCCATCTGGCTGCGGAAAGTTGGATCAGATAACAATCGCGCATCTTGGGCACCTGTTACAAATCCTAACTCTAGTAGAACAGCGGGCATAGAAGTGTTCCGAATGACATAAAATCTTGCCTGACGAATGCCACGATCTTGGACACCCGGAACTTGCACAATACTGCTGTGAATTACCCGAGCTAAGCGCAACCCGCTGTCTGAGTAGTAATAGGTTTCTGTGCCATTCACATCGGGGCGGCTGAGGTTAATGGAGTTAGAGTGAATACTCACAAACAAGTCTGCATTGGCACGCTCAGCAATTTGGACTCTGGGTTCTAACTCAATATCCCGATCATCGCTGCGCGTCAAAATGGCGGTTACCCCCTGTTGCTCCAGGAGTGCCGCAACCTGAAGAGCAACATCCAGGTTAATTTCTTTCTCGCGTAATCCGTTAATTCCAATAGCTCCAGGGTCTGATCCGCCATGTCCGGGGTCTACCACAATCACAATCCGGCTATTGGGCACCTGGGGCAGCTCGCCGGGTGAAATCGAGGTATTGGGTTGCGTTGGGATGGGTGTAGACGGGTTGATAGGGGTCGCTTGAGAGGAGCGATCGAGGGCAAGCGAAACCAGTTGGTTATTGGGTTGGCTGACACTGCCAATTCGCACGCCTGCCGCAGGTTGCGCCAGAATCGTCACACTCTCATCCTCTTCCCGCAAACGGACATTTAGTAAGGGACTGTTGGCACTGAGTTGCGGACCCGTTACCTGTGCTGCCAACCGGGCAGAAGGAATCGAAATGCGGTAAGCTCCAGTCGAACGATCCCAACCATTGGTATACGCGACTGGGCGATCGGAGCGAATTAGCAATTGCCGACCATCACTAGACAGTTCAATGGCTTGAATAGTAGCAGGTTGATTGGGGGCTGGAGCTTGTGGAGTTTCATCCTCCGGCTCATTGTCATCGTTGCGACCGGCAATGGTTGCAGAATTGGTGCCGCCGACGGGCACAATCACAATTCCTCCCAGATTACTGACGGTCGCCTGCCATTCTGCGGCTTCGTCATCAACGTCCAGCGTAATTCGTGCTACAGGGGGCGATGTTTCGACCTGACTCACTTGCACGCGCGTCACTCCCCGCAGATTAACGGCTTGATCACGCTCGACCAGTTGTGGCGACACGGCAGTATTGGCAATGTCAATATTCACCTGACGGCGATCGCGACTGCGTTCGACTTCAATCTCGGGAGCAGCACCACTAATTCGCACAAAGAAGCCATCGGGGGTTAGCCGCACATTTTCGAGTTGGGTGGCAGCGCCGACTACAGGGGTTGAATTGGGAACTGTCGGTGTGGTGGGGGATGTGTTGTTAGGAGGGGTAGCTGCAATCCGTTGTGGCGTTGGTAACTCAACACTCCATTGGCTAGAAGTCTCGCCCCGCACCCGCACCTGTTGAGGATCAACTGTGTAGCCTGGATTTAGCTCAATCACAATGCGCGTCGTATTGGCATCAAATTGCCCAATCCGGACTTCTCTGACGGCACCGTTATATTGCTGGCTGAGCATCGAACTACCCAAAACAATGCCCGGTAGGTCGATCACCACCCGAGTTGGGTTGGGGATGAGTTGTGCTCGCGGTTGAACCCCTGTGTCAGTCGTAAACGTTAAGACGTTGTTGTCAGGGTTAAACCGCCAAAATTGTAATCTAGCTGCCTGAGCCGGAGCTGCAAGCATGAGACTACTTAAGATCCCCAGAAAACTGGGCACTATCCAGTGAAATTTCACAGTTTCTCCTTCAAATTCACCTGTTTAGGGCACTGCATAAATTGGTATTGCTTTAAGATTTTGAGGTCATAACAACCCAAGCGCTTTGGCTGGAACGTTCGGTATTGCCATAGTTTCCACATCAAATTGCTCAACAACAAACTACTCAACAGCAAACGTCTGGGATTGTAGTGAACGGTTATAGCGGTACGCATTAGGGTTAGGACGGGGTGCAGGGGTGGAACCCCTGCGTGGGGGCACCGCCCCCACCCCCCCGATGTTCAGATGTGCGGCGACGCCGCGTTTCCAACAATCAACGCCTGGGTTTTATTTAATGTTTGATCCTGAGCAATGCCCATGACCTGACGACACAGCATGGGGGATGATGCCGTGTGACACATCCTATTTCGACGGGGCGATCGCATTTTCCTGACAAAATTTAGCTTTACTCTGTTGTGAATATGTGACAAATGTATGACGAACTGTGATGAAAAATACCATGTCTTTGAGGCGATCGCACTGATCCACGATAAATCACCAAAAACGGAGCGTTGTGTGGCATCCTTTGTCCGCCACACAACACCCTGAACTAAACAGTAGATTTTGCCAAAACCAATTGTTAATCCTGCGACTCTCCTTCCACTGCCGTTGAAACAGGGGGCACTGCGTTCGCGGATACTCCTTCTAAAGCAGGGGTTGGCGATGGATCCAGGACTCCTCCCGCATCTTCCTTAAATACCAGACGCAATAGTGCCGGTGCGACAAACGTCGTAAAGATAACCATGACAATGATGGCAGCCTCTAGCGGTTTCGAGAGCACACCGCTGGCAGAGCCGACCCCAACAAACACCAGCCCCACCTCACCTCGCGGAATCATACCGACCCCGATCGCCAGACGGTTGATCCCAGGTTGACCAAAGACGGCTAACCCGGTCACGACCTTACCGATAATTGCGACGATGACCAGGAATGCCGCAATGATCAGCCCTTCTCGATTTGCCTCAACCATGGGGTTGAGCACGCTGACATCGGTTCGTGCCCCCACGGTGACAAAGAAAATGGGCACCAAGATATCTGCAACAGGGATGACCTGTTCTTCCAGCTCTTTTTGTTTCTCGGTTTCTGCCAAAATTAAACCGGCGGCGAAAGCTCCTAGAATGGCTTCTAGCTGAATTACGGCACCAATATACGCCAAGACAAAGGTAAAAATCAGGGCAGATAACAGCAGTTGACCGCGGGTTTGCAAACGGTTGACCAATCCGACAAACAAGGGGCTGAGCAATCGTCCTAAGAAAATAGAACCCACCAGGAAAACGGCAGCACCAACAATCAGGTAAATAACATTGCCGACTTCGACTTCGCCTGTTTTTGCCAGACTGGCGACCACTGCCAGGACGATAATGCCCAACACATCGTCTAAAACGGCGGCTCCAATAATAATTTGCCCTTCTCTAGAACTGAGTTGTTGAATCTCTGCTAACACTTTGGCAGTAATGCCAATGCTAGTCGCCGTCAGGGCAGCACCTGCAAAAATGGCGGGAATGGTGGGTACACCGAATAAGGTAATCAGTCCGGCAGTTCCTGCGGCAAACGGAACAGCCACCCCAACAACTGCAACCACAGCGGCTTGGGGTCCCACTCGGATCAACTCTTTGAGGTCGGACTCCAACCCAATCTCAAACAGTAAGATAATCACACCCAGTTCTGCCAAAACTGAAATCACTTCGCTTTGGGCTTCAAATACACTCAACGCGTCTTCGGGCTTGAGTCTTGCGGTTGTTTCTAGAAAATTGACAATGAGCGAATTTAATTCTCCACTCTCTTCAGGAAAAACCACCAGGTGTAGCAAAGAGACCCCTACGACCACGCCACCCACCAGCTCTCCTAAAACGGAGGGCAGGTTGATCCGGGCACACAGTTCTCCCCCAATTTTGGCAGCCAGATAAATCACAATCAAACTCAATAGCACGCCTGCTAAGACAATTGGGGCTGTCTCTGCTGTGGTCGCAGTTGCTAACAGGGGAGGATTGAGCAGAAAAGATTGCAGAGAATTAATGGGGCTTAAAGAGGCAAACATATGCAAATTCGCTCCCCATACATTTAAATCAACCATGCACTCGGCAGAATCCATCCTGTCTACTCTACAATCTTCTTTACAAAATATGGATGCTCAGAAGGCATGAGTTCAAGAAATCTGCATATAGCGCTGTGTGATTTGTGCCCCTAATACCAATCAAATATGAAGCTGCAACTTTTTAAGAGGGGGTGTGGGGGTTCACTCCCACGAAGGGGGCAGCGCCCCCTTCACTCCCCTTTTAATTCAGTGCATTTTTATATGGAAACCGTATAAGGCTTGTGGATTTAATAAAACCGTATGTTTGTGTTTGGGCGCGCGGCACCGCCGCGCGCCCAAAAATCAATCTTCGGATTTTAATTTAATGTGTGATCCTAAGGCGATAGCCCAAAGGTACGGTGCTTCAGGGAAGGCATTTGTCGGCGAACTTGTTCCAGGCGAGAGGGTTCAATTGATGCGATCGCCACCCCTGGTTTTTCTCCAGCATCTGCCAAAATTGCTCCCCAGGGGTCAATGATCACTGCATGTCCATGCGACTGCCGTAAGGTGTTGTGCCGTCCGGTTTGGGCGGGCGCAATCACATAGCAGGTATTTTCGATCGCCCTGGCTTGTAGCAATACTTGCCAATGGTCTTTCCCGGTATAGGCAGTAAACGCTGCCGGGATAAATAAAACCTCTGCGCCCATTTGCGAAAGGTGGCGATATAACTCTGGGAAGCGCACATCATAGCAGACAGATAAACCCAGATTGCCCAACTCTTTGGAGGGGTAGACAGGGGGCAAATGAACCCCTGCTAAAACGGTTTTAGATTCCTGATAAGTGTTGCCGTCGGGCAGGTCAACATCAAACAAATGCACCTTTTCATAGCGTGCCAGTTCGTCTCCCGCAGGCCCTACCAGTAACGCGGTGTTATAGACCTTGCCATTGCCGGTGGGCATTGGAAAGCCACCCCCCAGCAAGGTTACCTGGTAGCGTTGCGCCATCGTTTTGAGAAATTTTTCACTTTCGTGGGCGATCGCTTCTGCTTGTTCCATCTTGGCGTCTTCGTTGCCGAGAAATGAAAAGTTTTCCGGCAAGCAGACCAGTTCTGCACCTTGCCGCACGGCTAAATCGATTAAATCTTCTGCCTGCACCAAATTTTTGGCGAGATCAGGCAAGCTATTCATTTGGACTGCGGCTGCTAAATATGACTTCATGATAGTGGTGAGAGACAGCGAAACAAGGACAAGTAAAGGCGCGACTTAATTTTTAGAGGAAAAGCTCACTGATCTATTTATTTTTGTAGGTAAGAATGATCGGGATAGGGCAAACCCAGACCATCTTGCTGACCGAAATAAAGTCCGATTGGGGTGAACAAAGGTGGCATAAGCCTTGTTTAATTTTCCCTTAGGATCGTGGATTTAATAAATCGAAGATTTATGTTTGTCAGCACGGCACCACCGCGCATCCAAACGTAAATGTCCGGGGTTTATTGAATTGGTTATCCTTAACATCGGATCAGAATTGTGCTGACCCAAAGTTAATGAGTGTTGACTCAATAGCCCCCCATCATTAAATCAAATCTGGTTGAGACTTGGAGGACTCATCTCCATAAATCTCTGAAGTACCCCACTAATATCAAACCTTACCGGCAATCCAGAGGGCGATCTCATCTCTCTGGGGATGGGGATTACATAGCACTGCCTAATCCAGCGATGAAATTGGATGGGAGAGCCACGCTCCGTGCGGCTCTCCTACAACACCCGGTATCTATGTCCCGACGATTTAGGGTTATCAGCGCGGCGTCGCCGCGCTGATAACCCTAAATCGTCAGGATTTAATCAGGTGCGCAGCCTTATAAACTCTAGTGTTGCAAACCCAAAATTTTGCAACATGGGGGTTTGGGGGCTGCGCCCCCAAGAGGGGGTTTTACCCCCTCCACCCCCTCTAAAACTTTTAAGTTGGTGTACTGGTTTGTGTATGTTCGGTGTTGCCCAACGTAGGAGCCTCTCTGCGCCGCAGATTCAGCGTGAAACGTAAATTCTTCTCAGTACACTTGCGGAAACTATATAAATTAAGGTTCCTTGTTCATCAAATACTTAATCATTTGGCGGATTTCTGTGAAGCTTTGATAAAGGATCCCCGGAATGCGGTTGCGATATTCCAGGTTTCTACGGTTCAATTTTGCTTAATGGCTACAGGGTAATGAGCTTGGATACGGAGTACGAGCTATAGAGGGTGTATCGTTCATTGCCTGAAGTGTTCATGCCTGAAGTATTGTTTTACCCATTCATTTTGAATTTATAGCGTTACACCTATGTTTTGTATGGGTGGGTGCGGGGGTTGCGTCCCCCCCATCCGATCATAAAAATCCTGGAGACAGCTCAAACTTCTATGGGCTGTGCGGCTCCATCATGGCGTTGCTTTTAAACCTTTCTCATCTACGGTTGAGTGCTTGAAACAGTGGCTGAGTCACCCGTTCAACCACTCCGTGTCCGATCTGGAAGATAACCCTGTCGTTTGTTTCCCCCTGAATCGATTTACCGCTTTGATGACCTCAATATCACCCTTTAGCCGTTAGTTAAGCAATCATTCTTAAGCTCATCTGTGTGGCAGAGCTGATTTCTGTCGGCACTGGGGTCTGTCAGTCCCCGCCCTTTTGTCCTTTTAGATGTTTAGGATTAGTCCACGAAATCATGTCACATTTTAAAATTGATCAGGTTTCTGACTGTTATCCCCTCAGCTTTTTACAGCGCAATCCTTCTCTCTCGGATGCTTTGCTAGCGGATTGTAATTATGATTTTGATGAAGTCAAAGCTTTGATCAGACGGGCACTCCGGGCACCAGAACGATGTCAGCCGGGGCATTATTACATTCAGGCGATCGCCACTCAACACACGACATTTTTAGTCACCAATTTAGTTGCAGGGATAGAATATCAGCTGACAACCGTGGGATCGAGTTGGTTAATCGGCAGAAATTCGACCTGTGCGATTTCCATCCGAGATTTTTCGGTTTCTCGCTGTCATGCCGTAATTGGGCGAGATCCGGATAACAAATTTTATCTGTCTGATTTAGGCAGTAGTAACGGTACCTGGGTCAATCTTCGTAAGATCTCGTCTCGACAACGTCAGGTCTTACAAGATGGCGATTTGTTGCAAATGGGCAATTTGAAAACCGAGTTTTTCCTGGCGAGTCGGCACCAGTGTGGGGTTGCACTTCAGGAAGCGACCTATTCTT
>NZ_JBSLYH010000060.1:0-36716 GCF_055793305.1 Calyptranema fuscum S582 | reverse complement strand
ATTGAAAATTGCTGTAAACAAACTGTGGTGTGAGAGCCGCGCTCCGCGCGGCTCTCACACCGCAGCTGTCTAATTGGATGTAGAGGCAAAGTCTCCGCATCCAACTTATGGTACCGGGAGGCGCTAGACTCGACTCATTTTGAACAAATCGGCGATCGTGGCGCAATAAGGCACACGTCCGTATACCGCCGGATTAACCGGATTTTCGTAGGTAAAATGTCGATAGCTCAGGCAAAACCGATCCCAGGCTGCCATTTGCACCCGAAATAAAACAATGAAAAAATTTGCCAATTGAATAGATAGCGGAATCCGAAAATAAATCCGTTTATTCAAATAATCGCAAACCTCTTCCACTGCCTGATTGACTGTGAGGGGAGCATTTCCCAATACCAGTTGCCGCGATTCGCCCTCAGCGGGTGGATGATCGACCAAATGCACAACAACCTGGGCAATATCCAGCCCATGCATAAAATGAAAGCTGCCATCCGCCTTAAAAAAGCGAATGAAATTAATCAGCTTGGCAATGTCAGGCAAGCCTGCCGAAAGGTGGGAATAGGGTTTATTATCATCACCCCCAAACACCAGCGTTGGAAATACGGTTGTAATCTGAGGGGCGATCGCCAACCTGGGCAATTGCTTAAAACAACTATATTTGGTCTTAATGTAATCCGTCCCGATTTGCCCGGCCTGCTTCAGTAGATGATGATCTCGACCTAAAAGACTGGCGGTCGAAAAATAAATCACCTGCTGACAAACCTCTGGGTCAAGCAGATTCATCAATCGGATCGTTTTGACCACATTAATGTCATACGTCTCCTGCATTCCACCCCAGGCAGCTGCCGTTAGGATTGCCGCATCCATCGTTTTGAGCAAACGGTTAAACCGTTCGATCTGCTGCATATCTCCTTGCAACACCGTGATGCCGTCCCTAACGGTGCAGTCAACCTTGAGTTTCTCAGGATTCCGCACGAGCAAAAATAGCTCATGGTCTGTCTGTTGAATTAACGCTTCAACAACATAGTGACCAATGCAGCCACTTGCACCTGTGATGAAAATCCGTTTCGGAGACATGGGGATCTACGCGTGAACTGCCAGGAGCTTATCCACTTGCTTGGCAGTTTCAAAGAAGAAGGCAGCATTTTCTTCGGGGGTTTTCGGTAAAATACCATGCCCCAAATTCAAAATGTGTCCTCGGTTCCCCGCTTTGCGAATGGTCTCTAAAATGCGATCGCGAATAAATGGCTGTGAACCAAATAATGCACAGGGATCAATATTGCCCTGAACCCCGATATTGGGACCTAACCGACGTCGTGCTTCTGCCATGTCAACTGTCCAGTCAACACTGACAATATCCACACCGGACAATGCCATCCGCTCTAACAACCCTGCACTGCCGTTGATGTAGAGGATCACAGGGGTGTCGGGGTGAGCCTGTTTCACCTGTTGTACGACCCGTTGCTGATAGGGTAAGGCAAAGGCTTCATAATCTTGTGGACTGAGTTGCCCTGCCCAAGAGTCAAACATTTGCACCACTTGCGCCCCAGCTTCGATCTGAAAACTTAGATAGGTGGCGATCGCATCGGCTAGCTTGCCCAACAGCTGGTGTAACAGTTCGGGGTTCGAAAAAGCCATGCTCTTGATGACGGTATAGTCTTTAGAGCTTTTGCCTTCAATCACATAGGCGGCTAACGTCCAGGGCGCACCCACAAAGCCTAAAACTGTTGCTTCATTACCGACTTCTCGGCGCAACGTTTGTAGCGTTTGCTGAATAAAAGAAAATTGGCTCAAATCGATCGCATGGATCTGATCGATCTGTTCCTGGGTACGAATTGGTGGATCGATAATCGGGCCTTTGCTTTCGATAATGTCGAAGGGAATACCGATCCCCGGTAGTGGCGTCAAAATATCGGAAAACAGAATTACGCCATCGGGCTTAAAGGCATACCAAGGCTGAAGCGAAATCTCTACCGCAATATCTGGATTTTCAGAACGTTCCCGAAATGATGGATACTTTTCCCGTAGTTCCCGGTAAGCCTTCATATAACGGCCTGCTTGGCGCATCATCCATACAGGCGGACGGTCTAATATTTCGCCACGAGCAGCACGTAGAAGGTAGGGAGTTTGGATTGTTCCACTCATCTCAAAGCGTCTCTCTATACATAATTTTTTAGCAGGATTAGATTATAAGCGATTAGGGGGACACGAATTCAGCGTTTGACAGGGTTGCAACAATGGTTTGCAAAGAAACCCCTTAACTTCCGAGTTCGTCAAGTTTAATGGTGTGGTTTTTAAGGAGTGATCAATCCCAATATGCAACGTATGCAACGATTTCTCAGTGCCCTTTCGTTTACTGTGTTACTCACTGGTTTTTCTGCCGTCGCCCAGGTTCAGCCCCAGTTGGTTGATCCCATCGATCGAGTCGTGGCTTCGGGGTTAATGCAGCGAGACGCTAACGGAGACTTTCGCGCCGATGCCATCATGAGTCGGGCAGAGCTGGCGGCTCTTTTAGTCAGAACTTTTCGCCTGGACAACCGCACGCCCGCGCCTGGTGAGGTTCCTATTCCACAGGATGTTCCGCCCGATCACTGGGCTTACGAAGATATCCAAATTGTCATGCGCACCGGGGTTATGAGTGGGTATCAAGAGGGACGATTTTACCCCAACCAGTTGCTAACCCGCGCCGAAGCATTTTCTATATTCGCCCAAGCCTACGGTGTTTCCCAGTTTTCTGATGAAACCGTCGATCAGATTTTGGCATCCTATCCCGATGCAGATCAGCTTCCCAGCTGGTCGAGAAAATCAATGGCAACGGCTCTATATAGCGGGTTTGTCAATTTAGACGGCACGGATCAAATTCGTCCAGATGCCCCGATGACCCGTGCGGATATGGCGTATGCGCTCAATCAATTTTTGATTCAGGCACAATCTCCGGATGGGCTGCCTTAGTAATTCTGTGGATGCCGATAGGCAATTTCACCCGTTTAGCAAGACTTCATCTTAGCTTTAGCGAAAACACAGAGCTTTTTTTGTTTCCTTTAACCAACCCCCATGATTCCATTCGTATCTTGGATAAAGAAGCACCCGCTGAAGAGCGATCGCTCCATATCACAGGTAGTGAGCTTTATGACTTCATCCATTCTCAACGCAAATAAGCAGTCTCACACTGGATTCCTAAATCCGCTTCGTCAATGGTTAGATAACCTGGAAATCCACGATCCCAAAACTGCTCGAACGATTGCAAAACTCATCCCTTCACAATGCCCTTTTGAACGAGATCTGATTTTATTTGGTCAAAAAGTCGGACACATTCCACCGCTCTGCAAATTCAACCCTATCTACGAACAACTTGTTAGCCTCAGGTTTCGCTCACTTTGCTATCTTGCCGATGTCTGTGGCGAAGACATTCGGTCGTATTGCTAACTCTGATTCAGAGATCCTGTAGAGAGCGTTTTGCAGGTGAAACCAAAGGCTTCACCTGCAAAACGAGTAGACTCAATCAAAACTTTTGCAATGGGGTGCAGGGGTAGAACCCCTGCACCCCATTGCAAATTTATTACCTGTAACCCTAGGTCAACACGTCAGGCATCCCATTTTCTATAAATAATTGGTGGAACAGGCGCGATCGGGCTGACAGCGTTTAGGATAGTTTTTGATCAGCGAAACTAGTTGATGCGCTCAAAATGAATGATCACCCGGTTGAAGCACTGCTAGAAGACTTAAAGCATCCAGACGAACACATTCGCCAACAAGCAACCCAGGAACTGTGGCAAATTTGGTTTCAGCAGAAAGGGTTATATGGCTTGCAACTGTTAAAACGTACCCAATCCTTAATAGAAGCCGGTGCGGTAGAAGCGGCTGCGGTCTTGCTCACTGAAATTATTGAAATCCAGCCTGATTTTGCAGAAGCCTGGAATCGTCGCGCAATTCTCTACTATCTTCAAGGTGAGTATCCAAAGGCGATCGCCGACTGTCAACAGGTTATCTCACTGAACCCATTTCATTTTGGCGCGTTGCATGGCTTGGGGTTGTGTTACATGGGTATGGGCGACTATCGTCAGGCGATCCAGGCGTTTCGTCGTGCCCTATCGATCCAGCCCTATGCATTGGACAATCAGCGCATGATTTTGGAATGTACCACGCGATTGAATTAGAGACAGACAGGTGATGGGTCGAGAACGCCCAAAAAATGAACAAACACACTGAGCGGGAGGAACGTTGTTCCTCCCGCTCAGTGTGTTTTTAGATGGCTAAATCAGGTTGCAAATAGGGTATAAACAGCATTAAAACGTTCGCGAGGGGAACGTTTTAAAAAATTTTAGACCTGAGCCTGGTTAGAACCGAACCTGGACAGTTTAGATGCTTAGTAAGCCAAGGTTTCTAGAGTTTCTCTCAAATAACGACGTACGTCTTGATCGAGACCTGAGGAATTCAATTGTATTTCGTTGGAGCGCTCGAGCTGCCAACGTTTGAACCCGGAACTTTTGGCGATCGCCTGTTTTAAGTTATTCCAGATCTCCTTGTCTTCGGAAAACTGTACAGAGGGCATGGGAGGAACAGCCATATAACCTCGAAGAATGTTGGCAACGATACTACTGAACAAATCAACTCAGATAAATGACCTAATGAATCGATTAAAGAGATGAGAGCACTGCCAGTTAGGGATCTTAGGTCATCGAACCGCTAATCGATACAGTACTTAACTCTCTTATATAGAATAACGTAGTCATCAAATTGAGTTGTACTATTAATCACGATCTCAAAAAATCCTCCCGATGGATGACTTAAATCCTTATTCATCTAGTTCCGGTGGATTATCATGGCTGGTTTCGGGCTCGTCAGGACTGGCTTCAGCCGGGGTGGTATCGGCTTCGTGGGAACTGGCGATCGCTTCTGGTTCCGTTAAAACTGCATCGTCCGATGCTGCGCTTGCCGAGATAGCCTCTGACTCAGGTTCTGTAGTCTCGGATTCTGGGCTTTCAGATTCTGGATCTTCGGATTGAACAGGATCGGATTCCAGACTCTCAGATTCGACGAGTTCAGGTTCTGGGCTTTCGGATTCTAGATCTTCGGATTGAACAAGGTCGGAATCCAGACTTTCGGATTCTGGATCTTCGGATTCAATAGGTTCAGATTCAACGATTAATGACTCTGGTTCTATTGCTTCCGGTGCAGCGATCGCAGACATCTGATCTGATTCAAGATTTTCTGATTCAAGATTTTCTGATTCAAAATTCTCTGATTCAAGATTTTCTAATTCAGGACTGGCTGATTCAACTGCTTCAGGTTCGGTCGCCATCTCGTCCTGTTCAGCGTTGATGGCTTCCAGACCAGTCGCTTCCGCTTCCGAGATATCTGACTCTAATGGCATGGCGTCCAGGTCGAAGCTAATGGCTTCAGGGGTGGCAGCGATCGCATCCAGCTCAGAGTTAATGGCATCCAGTTCAGCGTCCATGGCTGCCGCTTCAGATTCTTCAGATATGGGTGAAGGTTCCTCCGTCTCAGAGGCAATCGCTTCGGGTTCGGCATCAGGTTCAGACTCAGAGGCGATCGCGTCAGGGTCGATTGGGTCGGGTTCAGTTTCTATAATTTCAAACGCAGATGCAACTTCCTCAAATTCTGTCTGCATCACGCCCAGTTCAATGGCGATCGCTTTGGATTCAGATTCGGTTGTTTCATGATCTGCTGGCTCCATGACTTGAGTAGCTTCTGTTTCTATAGATTCTGCTCCATAGATAGGGTCAGTGTCGCCGCTGATTTCAATCTCGCTTTCTCTGGCTAGAGCCTCGGTTTCTGTCGCCGTCAGTTCTAGCGTTTCTGAGTCGTCTGCCACTAGTTCTTCATCTTCTTCAGCGTCAGCTTCGTCTGCCACCAAGTCTTCCGCGACAGCGTCGGTAGTGACGGTGTCTGTTTCTTCCGAACTTTCTTCCAAACTTTCTTCCGAGCTATCAGCAACGAGGGTCTGATCTGCGATCGCTGGTTCGGTCATGATCGGATCAGATGATGACGGTTCAGCGGTTGGTGGCTCGGTAATGGGCAACTCGGTAATAGGCGACTCGGTAATAACATCGTCCGTTAGATCCGTTAAGGGTTCTACGGTTGCTGTGGCTAACGCTGCTGCTGCGAGTTCCTCTGGGGTGGGTTCCCCCTCGTCCGCAAACGTATCTTCCTCAACAAACGCCTCTGGGGTTGGGCGAACCGTCGATGCGGCAGGTTGGCGGGCGGGTTCTGCTATCATAGGCGGCAAAATTTGTTTGACCTGCAATCCTAAAACAGTGAACTCTTTAGCCACTTGCTCGGTTGGGTAGGGCGTCACGGCAGCGATCGCCGCATCGCTCGCGGTTAAAACCCGCAGCACACTGACAGGAACCTGCAAAAATAAATTGCCCAACAAAAAGGCGATCGCCGCAATCAAGATTGCGCCCAGGCGTCCACCCGGCAAATTTGGGGCGATCGCAAAGGCAACCGGAGCCAATTGATACAGCTGCCACAGCAGCCATGCCATAAAGACCGCTACCCCAATCGCCAGCGCTTGATTGGTCTGACCTTTAAAAAATCTCAAGAGCCGCCGTTGTTCTTCCGTCAGGCTTTCGGGTTTCAGTGCCAGTGCTACCAAGCTGAAGATGCAAAATGGACGTTGCCATTGCATCCACAACACGGGGGCAATGCCAGCGATCGCCACTAACAGAAACTCAACGCCGATTGGCAAAAAGGGATCACCCACTGCCAGTGAAACCAGGCAAATTTCTAAAAATAGCGGAAACGCGGCAATTCCAGCCAAATGAATCCACAGGTAAGGCTCAGACCAAAAAGAGCGCATAATCTCATTGCACCAACGGTATCCAATGTCATCTTAATACCGCAGGGTCTTGATCTAGGCTTAACTTCATACCTTGCAAACCAGAGGCAGATGATTTTTTAAAGACCTTGTTCTGCCAGGTTTTCATAAAATGAGAGTCCTAAAAAAGTCATGATTTTTTGTGGCGCGGGCGTCGCCCGCGCCACAAAAAATCATGACTTAAATACCACTACACAAAAATAATGGCGCTGCTGATTTGGGTTATGAAATTTGGTGTGCGTGCCGCGCTCTGCGCGGCACGCACACCAAATTTCATAGCAAATTAAGCCATGCCAAACTAATGTGCAGTGAATCGGGGGCAAACTGCTAGAGATTTAGGGTTGTGTGGTTATCGATAAAGGTAGGTTCACCCAAACTATCAATCGCTCCAAATCGCTTGAAGTATTGACGGGCTTTTTCAGGAAACTGAGGAAAATCGAATAGACTATCGCCATTGGCAATATCTGCCCAAAAATAGCGCAGATGAGGGGCTAACTGTTCTGCTTCTTCGATCGGAAAACTGAATGGCGGGTGGGTGAGTAATCGCATCATAAAGGGGAATGAGCGATCGCCCATCCATTCGCGGGACAGGTGTTGAAGGTTGTCCCAACCGGGTACTGACGTGATCCAATCAGTCTCAATCCGCAGCCGGAATGAGTTGTCTGTCTCGTCTCGAATTTGTAATACCCGGTACGGGTGAGGATAACTGACAAGGGAACCCGTGGTGATTTCATAAATTCCCTGCCAGGAGGCAATATCTTGCACATGCAGGTGGCCGGTGAAAATTAATTTCACTCCTGCCGCTTGTAACATCGGTAGTAAGGTAGGGGCGTTATCTAACATATATCGTCGCCCCATGGCATGGCGTGCCTGTCCCGGCAAATGTTCGATCACGTTATGGTGAATCATGACGATCAAAAATTCATCGGTCGCTTCTGCCAACACGGTTTTCAGCCAATTCAATTGCGCATCATCGATATAGCCCATACTTAATTGGGTACCGTCTGGGTCAAAGGCAATAGAATTTAGCCCAATCAGACGGACGCCTGGCAAAATTTCGTGGGTGTAGTAGATTTGATCAGGATTGGTATAGCCAAATTTTTGGTAATAGCGGGGAAAGTCTACGGTACCAATGGCAATCTGAGTGGGCGATCGCGTCACAATGTCATGATTTCCGGGCACCACATAAACGGGATAGGGCAACTGAGCCAACCGATCTGACAACCAGGCATGATTATCTGCCTCACCATGCTGGGTCAAATCTCCCGGCATCAACAAAAAATCCAAATCGAGTTGAGCCAGTCGATCTAAAGACTGCTCAAGCGCGGGAATGCTGACTTCTACCATATGAAATCGCTGAGGATTATCCCAAATGGTGTGAGGCAGAGCAATATGGGGATCGCTAATGACTGCAAATTGAAAGTTGAGCGTCATAGAAACTGAGCAAATGTGGCTTAAGACTAGATGGCTGGATTCTTACTTGTCTATTGTCACGGGTTTTCAGGGGGATTGTGATAAGATTCATTCCCTGGTAGTCCTCAAACCGTCATCATTTGCCACCCGAATTGCTACCCGATAGCAATTTTTAATGGCGTGAAGTACAAGGTATTGGGTGAGAGCCATGCTCTGCACGTCTCTCACCCAATACCCGTAATCTATCCAGGTGCAAAGCGTTATAAGCAAGGAGAGGTAACGTATTGGCTGTCGTCCGCGTTCGTCAACATGTCAATCCGCTGAGTCGGAAATATCAACAACCCATTGCTCCGCCAGACTGGCAAACTCTTTATGCACACCCCTCTCAACCTTTGCATTTAGATATTGGCTGTGCGCGCGGACTGTTTTTACTGGAGATGGCAGCGCTGCAACCCGAGTGGAATTTTTTGGGTCTCGAAATTCGAGAACCCCTGGTCGATCAGGCTAACCTCTGGCGAGACGAAAT
Source organism: Calyptranema fuscum S582 (assembly GCF_055793305.1). Taxonomy (NCBI): domain Bacteria; kingdom Bacillati; phylum Cyanobacteriota; class Cyanophyceae; order Oculatellales; family Oculatellaceae; genus Calyptranema; species Calyptranema fuscum. Next base: position 27,942 of record NZ_JBSLYH010000060.1, on the reverse strand, counting down.
GAGCTTGACCAATTTGCAGTATCTTTTTTGCAATGTCAATAACGCTCTGCAACCGTTGTTAGCCTCATTGCCACCTGGAACTCTCCAGCGAGTGACCATCCAATTTCCCGATCCCTGGTTTAAGAAACGGCATCAAAAGCGGCGAGTGGTGCAACCCGAAGTGATCGACCAGTTGGCAGCTCATCTGGCTGAGGGTGGTACAGTTTTTCTTCAGTCTGATGTTAAAGAAATTGCGGTGGAAATGTGCGATCGCTTTCAAGCACACCCTGCTTTTGCCCGACAAACCGAACACTGGCTGGAGCCAAATCCGATGCCTGTCGCGACTGAACGGGAAAAATCGACTCTCTCTCGCCATGAACCCGTGTATCGAGCCGTGTTCATTCGCCAATAAAAACTTGAAGAAGCGCGACGTACAACTGAAGCTCCCTGCCTGATATCGGTTGAGATGGATGGTGGGCAAAGCCCACCATCCATCTCAACCCGTAACCATCAAGGAAACAAGATTTCTTGCTCTGGCTGGAAAATATAGTCGTAGTCAAATACCAGGGAGTTGAGATGGCGAATAATTGAAAACCCAAAATTAATCGCAATATCGGTTGTAAATGTTGCCATCACCAACTCAATCATTTTTTTCTCAGACATTTCTGGCTGCTGCACAAAATAATTGCGTCGCGCAAAGAAAATCCCTTCATCCCTCGGCACAATAATATTGTTGACCCGATGAGCATGTTGAATCGGTTTGATATAGAGGGTAATAAAGTCTTCCTGGTTGCGCTGAAGCCGATAGAGCCGCTCATGTTGTAGCCAGCTCATGCGAAACATCATCTTCAGCAGCTCAAACCCCAGAATGTAGTAAAATACGTTGTTGCGTTCTTCGGTGCTAAAAACGAGTCTGAGAGCAGATTCTAGATATAAATCGGGTTGCCGACGAGCATCCTGGGCAGAGTGTACATAAAACTGGCGAATGTAGCTTCTCAGGGTGGTTTCGGTTAGCTCTGTATCAATTCGGTATTCGTTTAAGTAAGTGTTGACTCGGTGCTTGGTATCTTTATCTTCCAGTTTTCGTGTAACTAAGCCATCAGCCGTATAGTCATCTAAAAACTCAGCTTGCAGTTCTGGGGGAGCTGCACACATGAGATGACAAAGGGATAGAACATAGCGACGCTGATTCCACGGCAAGCTTTCAAACCAATTTCTGGCTTCTACGGGTAAGCGACCTAAGATACTATCCAAACTAGCCCTCTTCAGCATCGGTGCTTTGAGTTTTTTCAATCGGCTCATACGGCTGGGTGGAATGGGTATAAGAGGATGAAGATTCCAGTTCAGTGGATTGCGCCATCTTGTATTAGTCTGCCCAGTTTCACGTAACTCTGATAAATCGGTGTTTCCTAACGCCGTAAAAACACTGAGTCGCTTTTCTCAAGCCAGTAAATTTGCGATCGCATTTCCGGGAAATCACTGAATCACCCTGACTTATCTGGCACCCGTACAATTTTCATCCAGACAGACGACTAAAACAGACTGGATTGTGGCTCCTTCATTAAAGACTTGCGTCTCGTTGTATCCACTACCCGGAGAATTATAAACTCCAGCCGTCTCGCCAGCGGCACTGCCTGTGCCAAAGGAAATATTGGGCGCAGGTTGGTTTTCAAACCGCACGTATTCTCTCGATTCGTTGTCGGTGTTGTAAGACAGCGTGGCTTTGCCGTAGGTGGCTTCAGCATCCTGGATGGTGCTGTTGGGACCGACCCCTGCTTCTGTTTTAAATTTAGGGTTGTCTGTGAATAGCCCTTGAATCACGCCAGTATCCGTGAAGGGTTCTCCTGCCAGGTAAAGAATGTAGTATTGAATCTCTCCCGCCTGGCTAACGGCGATCGCATCAAAATCGACGATGAACGGCGATTTCACTGTGAATTCCATATCTGCACTGGCTGTTTGTTTCAGTTCAGCCAGGGTCATGCCCAACTGAGCATTGCCGATGCCGGTTTGAGAAATAACGAGTGATTGATCCTGTGCCTCAGATTCAGCGGATGGTGCAGTCGTGGGGGTAACGCTGGGTTCAGCAGAGGCAGTCGAGACAGGCTCACTGGGGGGTGCTTCCCCCACCGATGAAGGGGTTGGGGAGGCACAGCTCGATAACAGCAAAAGTGCTGCGATGGGCAGTTGAGCTTTGAATAACACGGGTTTAAACAGTTTGAACACAATCAGCCAAGAATTAAGGACGATAGCAATCTAATCAGAATGGGACTCTAGTACACCAACTTAAAAGTTTTAGAGGGGGTGGAGGGGGTAAAACCCCCTCTTGGGGGCGCAGCCCCCAAACCCCCATGTTGCAAAATCTCGTGTTTGCAACACTAGCGCTGTGCGGGTTGATTCGGCGCGGTGTTGTGGGGCGCTTTGCGTCTGACAACGCCGTTTCTGTACTTCACGAACGTGCATACCGCTATAGATGAGATCAGGGGGGGCAGTACCATCCTATCTGATTTGGAAAAATGCCTGTTTTTCACAGGGGCGTTTCTACGTTACGTTCAGTGTACCAAGACTGGATAGAATCTCGCTGGAACCGTTCATGCAGGTGATTTAAGCCAAGTTGGGCTGCGATCGCAGCCGATCCAAAAGCAACATTTCATAATAGGCTCTCAAACCAATGTGGCAAGAAGGTGGCACTTGATGGGAAAATTAAGGCTGAGACAAAGAGGAATCTAAGAAATGCTGAGACGAATTGCAGCGATCGCCCTGGTGATCTTGAGCCTAAGCTTGCAGAGTTGTGTTTCAGCGGTAGCAGGCTTGAGAAGCTACGTCGATACCTACGATGGTTATCAGTTTCTCCATCCCAATGGCTGGGAGCAAGTGGATGTCAAAGATGGGCCTGATGTGGTGTTGCATGATTTGATCGAAGAAACTGAAAACGTCAGCGTCGTGATCAGCCCGGTTCCAGGCGATAAAACGCTGAAAGAGTTGGGTACGCCCAGCGAAGTGGGTTATAAGTTATCTAAAAATGCGATCGCACCTCCCGGCTCCGGTCGAGAAGCCGAGTTGATCAGCGCTGAAGCGTATGAGCAGGGGCCTACGACCTATTACCAGCTGGAATATGCGGTCAAACTGGCAAACAACCAGGAACGTCATAATCTTGCCAGCGTCGCGGTTCGTCGCGGTCAACTGTTTACGCTGAATGTATCCACCACAGAGAGTCGGTGGCAAAAGCTACAAAGCACCTTTCATAAAGTGGTCAATTCCTTTCAGGTGTATTGATTTTTAGGTAATGGTATTCATGTAATGATTCTTTATGGGCGTTCCTCCTCTCGTGCTGGCTTCTGCATCCCCGGCTCGACGGCAGTTGCTAGAAAGCGCCGGATTTCGCTTGACCATTCGTCCCAGTGATTTTGATGAAGCTGCGGTTCAGGTGTCAGACCCGGATGTGCTGGTTCGTACCCTGGCTCAAGGCAAAGCCGGTGCGATCGCCGCTCAATTTACAGATGCGTTAATTTTGGGCTGTGATTCTGTTTTATCGCTGAATGGCGAAATTCATGGCAAACCCAAGGATGAAGCAGAGGCGATCGCCCGTTGGCATCAGATGCGCGGTCAGGTTGGGGAACTGTATACGGGTCATGCACTGATCGACCAAACCCAACGAAAAACCCGAGTTGTCAGCCGAGTGACGCAGGTCTATTTTGCCAATGTCAGCGATCGCCAGATCGAAGCCTACATTGCAACGGGTGAACCGCTGAACTGTGCCGGATGTTTTGCTCTGGAAGGGCAAGGTAGCCTGTTTATTGACAAAATTGACGGTTGTTACACTAACGTCATTGGGTTAAGTATGCCGTTGCTGCGTCAAATGCTAGCAGACCTGGGCTACGAGACGATTGATTTTTGGCGAAGTAAATAAAATTTTAGAATGCTGTGCTGCCCGCGCAGCGGGCAGCACAGCATTCTAAAACTGGGTTACGGAGTAACTTAGGAACTAGAACTAAAATTCCAGTTTTGTTGAGGCGCGGCTCCGCCGCGCCTCAACAAAACTGGAATTTGATTAATTAGCAGATCGTTGAGCTAACCGCTATTCGCTTTAAATATTCTTGCTCGGTGACCATATCGTGCGTACTGTCCAATCGATCTAAAAACACTAAGCCTTGCAGATGATCAAATTCGTGTTGAAAGATGCGGGCAACAAAGCCACTGAGGTGTTGTCGTTTGCGATCGCCATCACGAGTGGTGTACTCTACCTCAATCTCCTGATAACGCGGCACTAAACCCCGAATCCCTGGAATGCTAAGGCATCCTTCCCAATCTTTGACGATTTCTTCAGAATGGCTGACCAGCTCCGGATTAATCATCGGGGTCGGCTCCATGTCTGGCGCATGGGGATAGCGGATATTGGGTCGGGAAGCCACCACTAATAAACGCTGAGAACGGGCAACCTGGGGAGCGGCGATGCCCACGCCATTGGATTGCCGCAACGTCACAATTAATTCATCAATCAGGGTTTGTACAGCGATCGATTGGCTGTCGTCGATCGGTTGAGCGATTTGACGTAAGGTAGGATTGCCTAACTGAGAGATTTGTAAGGGTTCAGTCATAATTAGTACGACCTTCGATGTTGATAGAGGATTGGGATACGGTTAAAAACTTGATTTTAAATCTGATGCAGATGGTGCAGGTCTTTAGGTTTTATCTCAACTTGGGCTGGACCTCATCCCTCTGGAGAACTGGGTTTTGTCATCAGGAACCCCCAGTGTTTTAGCTATCGTGCTTCGCGTTGGGCGATCGCAGTAACCGATCGATGATCTCTCGTTCATAAAAATAGGCTTTATGAGATTTGCCTGTCCAGGCATCCCACAGAGAGATTTCACGCATCGCTTTACAGCCTTCAAACTTATCGGGAACAATGCCATGAACGGGGGTTTTGGTACACAACCAATCTCGATCTGCGTAATAGTCCGTCCAACTGGCGACCAGTGGATTGTTTAAGCATTTTTCAATGGCATGATGAATCCAGGGCGATTTCAGCGAGAGCAATTTCAAGGGACCGCCCAGTGTAACGTAGTGAATCGGTTGGCAAAAGCGATCGCCCGTATCCGCTAACATTTCTGTGCTGATCAAGGTACCAAAACTATGGGCGACAATCGTGACCCGATCATAGTCTGTATTGTTTAGCACACAGGTCAGTGTTTCTAACATGCGTCTGCGCAGCCGAAGGCGAATACTTTCGCCAGTTGCCTCATCAATTGTGTCCTGCAAATATTGCCGAGTAAAGTCCGTCGCATCAATCAATTGATCAATCCGAATAAAGCTCAGCACAATGCTAATGCTCACCCAGACCGACCAGCCACCCAACACATCACCCCACTGACCCAAAAACTCTGACCAATGTCCTGGTAATGCCGTACCAAAAAAAGCTGGATCGCTACCGATCGCTGTCAATGCCATGGTCACAGTGCCGTAGTACCACAACAGGATCAGAAATAAAGAAAAGATCGAGGTCAATACCATCGTCGGGCATTCCCGAAACGACATCCAGATCTTGGAAAACGACCAGTACATCAGCAAAGAAATTCCTCGAATCACCTTTTCTTTGAGGCTTTCTGTACTCAGTTTTTGGATCAAGTCAAACCAGTAGGCTTCATAGAGATCAATGGTTTTAGTCTCGCCAGAATAAAACTTAACTGCCAATTGCTTGCCTTTGCAACCCTCAATTAAAATCTCCCCGGTTTCTCGCACATCCGCCGAAATTGCTCCTTTAACCAGCCCTCGAATCAGATATGCATTGAGGAAATAATCTTTTTCGTTGGTAAATAGCCCCGGAATGAATACGATCGCCTCTCTGCCCGTCACCATACTGCATTAATCCTTCATCACATATTAGATCTATACCCCGTTTACAGCGTTTTGCGCTTGAGTAAGCCATAGTTATTTTTGTGAGAGCCGCGCGGAGCGCGGCTCTCACAAAAATAACCTGGTTATAAGCGATTGAAAATCGCTGTAACTGGAGAAGGATGAAGGTCTGTTTTAAAAGTTGTTTTTTCGTGCGCTTTGCGCGCGAAAAAACAACCCTCTTAGGATTGTGGATTCAATAAGATTGAATATTGAATCGTTTGGAGAAGCGAACGGCCGTTCGCCCGTACAACAAATCATCGGAGTTATTTAATTCCCATTCCTTAGCAAGTTTTAAAGCATGCTCTGGGGATTTAACAAAACCGAAGTTTTATGGGTGGAAGCGCGGCGACGACGCGCTTCCACGGGTGACGATGGGGTTAACAGTGGATCTGACAGATTTTACCCACGTAATAAGAAATCAGACGTTGCTGGTTTTGAATATGCCGTTAAAGGCGTATCTGTTCCTAGTTGTAGAGCGTAGAGATTGGCGTAGACACCGTGTTGTTCGATCAGCTGAGCATGCGTTCCCTGCTCCACAATTTGTCCCTGCTGGATGACTAACACTTGATCTGCTTGTGTCACCGTGCTAAGGCGATGAGCAATGACAAAACTGGTACGTTCTTTGAGCAAACGGGCGATCGCATCTTGTACCAATGCTTCTGTCCGAGTATCAATACTACTGGTCGCTTCATCAAGAATCAGAATCCGAGGATTGATCAAAATAGCACGGGCAATACTAACTAATTGCCGCTGCCCCTGACTCAGGGGTGCGCCGCGTTCGCCCAAACGGGTGCTATATCCCTGCGGTAATGACGTGATAAATTCATGCACATTGGCAGCCTGGGCAGCCGCTTCGATATCAGCTTGAGTCGCATCGGGGATACCAAACGCAATATTGTCAGCAACGGTGCCACTAAATAAGAGATTGTCTTGTAGGACAATACCAATTTGCCGTCGCAGGCTCGCCTGGGTGACATGACGCACATCAATCCCATCGATTTTGACTGCACCCGACGACACATCATAGAAGCGCAAAATCAAATTGATGATTGTACTTTTTCCGGCTCCAGTGGGACCGACTAACGCAATCATTTGTCCGGGTTGGGCATGGAGATTAACGCCTTTGAGCACTAATTGACTGGCACTATAGCCAAATGTGACCGTTTCAAACGTCACATCACCCTGAATCGGTGGCATTTCACTTGCATCCGGTGCATCATTTAGCGAGGATGGTTCATCTAACAACAGGAAGATCCGATCCAGCCCCGCCAAAGCCGACTGCGCCTGAGTATAGAACTGACTGAGGATTTGGATCGGGCGAAAAAATTGCTGCACGTAGAGCAAAAATGATGTCACCACCCCAACCGTCACCACACCCGTTACTGCCAGATAACCGCCATATGCCAACACGGCTGCTGTTGCCAGGGTATTGAGAAAATCAATAGAGGGCAAAAACGCTGCTGTAATGGCGACCGCTTGTACATTGGCATCACGATTGGCAGCATTCAAACTATCGAATTCTTCAATATTAAGTTGTACCCGGTTAAAAGCCTGGGCTTCTTTGACACTGCCAATATCTTCTTCTAATTTGGCAGAGAGTTCGCCAATCGTAGCGCGAGTCACCCGAAATCTGGCTCTTGCCCAGCGCGAAAATAAGCCCGTCGTAAAAATCATCAACGGGACTACCAGATTGCTGAGCAACCCCAGTTGCAGGTTGATCGAAAACATGGCGATAACAATGCCCACCAGACTGAACAAGTTGCCCAACATCTGGGCGATCGTTTGTCCAAATGCTTGATTCACCGTGTTCACATCATTGAGCAAGCGGCTCATGAGATCGCCCGTTTCACTGCGATCAAAAAAGCTAACGGGCAAGCTTTGAATTTTATTAAAAATATCCTGCCGCAGTTGAGCCAGCAGCCGCTGCATAATCCAACCCACCCGAATAATCTGACCTCGAATGGCAGAGATGCCCAGAATATAGATGACTGCCAGGATCGTCAGCATCAGCAAGAGTCCGGGCAGGTTGCCTTTGACGATGAGATTGTCAATCGACCAACCAATGAGAAAAGGACCCAGAGACTGAGTGATTGCGCCCAGTGATACTAATAACAGAGCGACGGGAATTTCGTTGCGGTAGGGTTGTAGATACCCTAGAAGTCGCCGTAAGGTAGATCGTTTTAGAGTCGGCTTTTGATCTGGCTTTTGATCTGGTTTTCGATCCGATGCAATCATAAGACTGGAATCTTTCATGCAGGCACCCGTTGTTTCATTTGCGATTCTAAAATCACGCCATAGAGCGGACTGGTTTTCATCAATTCTTCGTGCGTTCCCTGAGCCACCAGGCGTCCCTTATCCACTAACAAAATTCGATCGGCATTTTTGACTGTACTAATGCGTTGAGCAATGACAAATGCTGTACACGTTTTTTGATGCATTAAATCATCCAGTGCCGCTTGAATTTGAGCCGCTGTTTTAGCGTCAATGGCAGATGTACTGTCATCTAAAATCAAGATGCTGTAGTCGGTGAGCAAGGTACGGGCGATCGCAATTCTTTGTTTTTGACCGCCCGATAGCCCCACTCCCCGTTCGCCTACCAATGTTTCATAGCCATCTGGCAGACTGACAATAAAGTCATGAATTTGCGCCATTTTTGCGACGTCAATCACCTTTTCTAAGGGCGCATCGGCTTTGGCGTAGGTAATATTTTCACGAATCGTGCCCGAGAACAAGGTGGTTTCTTGAAATACGATACCAATGTGCGATCGCAAACTACTCAGGGTAAAATCTCGCACATCCCGTCCATCAATCCGTATTGCACCGGACGTGACATCATAAAAACGGGGAATCAGATTCATGATCGTACTTTTTCCCGATCCGGTCATTCCCAAAATAGCAATCAGTTCTTTCGGACGAGTTTCAAACGAAATATGCTTGATTGCTTCAGTCGTAGCACCGGGATAGCGAAACGAAACATTTTCAAATGTAATTCTGCCGCCACAGGACTGGAACGGTAGAGCATTGGGGCGATCGCGAATTTCGATTTTCGTATCTACTACTTCATAAACCCGTTCAGCCGACGCCGCAGCCTGGGCGATCGCGGGAGCCGCAAACCCAATCAGCAAAATCGGTTGCAAAATTAACAACAAGTAAGAGTTAAACGCGACTAATTCACCAATCGAAAACCGCCCCCCAATGACGGCTGCACCACCATAACCCACAACCACCACCGTTACCAAATTGCTCAGCAAAAAGATAAACGGAAACGTATTGCGAATGGCCCGAATGGTTTGCATGTTGCTTCGCGTCAACACCTCATTTAAATCGGTATAGCGTTGGGTTTCGGCGGTTTCTCGAACAAACGCTTTGACCACCCGCACGCCAATCAAATTTTCTTGTAAAACTGCATTTAAATCTCCCAGTTGCTCTTGCACGCGACGAAATAATGCCCCATTTTGATTGAGAAATCGTGCCATCAACCAGCCTGCCATGGGCACAACCGTCAAAGTGATCAACGCCAATCGCCAGTTCATCAGCAACAAAATCACCGCAATACTCACCAGCGTCACCACGGCACTAATCACTTGCATCAGACTGGTGCTGAGAAAGGTGCGAATTTGCTCAATATCATTCGTGACACGGGTTAATAGCTGCGACGTTTGTGACTGATCGTGGTAGCTAAAACTAAGGTTTTGAATCTTGCTAAAAATCTTATTGCGCAAGTCATAGGCAACACCCTGGGATGCGGCCTCTGCCCAAAAACTCTGCCCAAAATTGCATAGCCCTCTGGCGATCGCAGCACCCACCATTGCCCCAGCACTATAAAGCACAACAGACAAATTTTGACGGGCAATTCCCTGGTCAATACCCCACCGAAACAATTGGGGTGTGACGGCATAGGCAGCGGTTAATAACAACGAACTCAATAAGGCACCCAACGCCAACCAACGATAGGCATTGAGACTTCCTAATACCCGCTGGAGCGATCGCATGGATGACGGTTCTGAAAGGTCTGAGGATGGCACCACTACACTCACTGATTAACGAGATGCTTACCTTCTGCCTTATAGCAAATTTAAGCAAATCCTGTACAGCAAGCCTGACTGACCCTCATTGGTCACGTTTACCGTGTCATTTCCTGAGTCAGGGTGTGGCATGTCCTAATAGAAGGCAGGCTACGGTAAAATCCTCTGGTTCTTACTCAGTTTGTGTTGTCCTGGGGCATGTTGCAAAACTCGCTGAGAGGGTTGTTTTTTCGTGCGCGAAGCGCACGAAAAACAACTTTTAAAGCGTCAGGGCGAAGCCTTTGCCCTACAGATACCGCTTAGGATCGTGGATTGAATAAAACCCGATTCTTTTTGAGAGAGCGGCGGCGGAGCCGCCGCTCTCTCAAAAAGAATTACAGGTTAATTAATCTGTGATCCTTAGCCACCCGGAGGTAGCCTCAGGTTAAGCAATTAGCAGAAATCTTAAGAAATTATAGATTTACCTTTTATACTGCCCTCTACCAACGTTAGAACAGAGGGAGTTGCATTAGAGAGGATGACCGTTTTCGCCCTCACTACCTGGCTTAGCGATCGCGCTGTTGCCTCAATCTCTTTACAAAACGGCTACGGTGTCGCCACAAGTGTTCTGGTTGGATTGTAAGTAGGGTTGATCCCCTCTATGCTTTAAAAATGGGAAGTCAGGCTCTGAAATCTCCCTTTTTCTAGCACTATAGACGGGGTCTCTCTACGGGTGACAGAGATCTTGTGGAACAGGCTTAATGCATCTATCTACTATGTCCGCTCCAGTTCTGACCCCTCTCACACGGAACTGAATTATCGTGCGATAATAACTCAAATTAAATTCTCATGATTAAATAACTAAACCGTATGATGATTGTGTTTGGATTAGGTATAGATGTTTTAGTTTGCGGGTTACACCTGAACCACCCATCTATTCACTAGTACAGCCGCAGAAATACAGCACCACCCCATCGGTGTTTATGCAACACATCCCAATCGATAGCAAGTTCAGGGTTTTAAGCAGACTTGATAGCAGTCAGCACATTACACTTGAAAGGGCAATTGATATGACAACTCCAAACTGGGTGCAGATTAACCCTGCCTCAATTTGATCTCACTCCTATATTCATTGCTTCACCAAGCAATAGTCGAGGTCAAACTTCACAACGCTAATGAATGATCATTTAACGACTGTTCCACACGCCAATATATTAATCGTTGACGACACACCAGACAATCTACGACTGTTATCGACCATGCTGACGCAGCAGGGGTACAGAGTTCGTAGTGCGATTAGTGGCCAGTTGGCGTTAAATGCAGTTCAGGCTGAGCGTCCAGACTTAATCTTGCTGGATATCAATATGCCTCAGATGAATGGGTATGAGGTTTGCCATCGGTTAAAAACGGATCCCAACACCAGTCAAATTCCTGTCATTTTTATCAGCGTCTTAGACGAAACTCTGGATAAAGTTCGGGCATTTGTAGTGGGTGGGGTTGATTACATTACCAAACCTTTCCAGATCGAAGAAGTTTTGGCAAGGGTGAATACCCAATTGTCATTAAGACATTTGCAAACCCAACTCAAAACCATTAACTCTAACTTCGAACACCAGATAGAAGTTCGTACAGCTGAGTTGCAAACGGCGTTTAGCCTGGAATCGACTCTCAAACGCATTACAGACAAGGTTCGGGAAAGTTTAGACGAAAGCCATATTTTGCATACGGCTGTACAAGAGTTGGCAATCTCGATGGGGTTAGATTGCTGTACGGCTGCTTTATACAATCTGGAGTATCGAACGTCTACGGTTTACTACGAATATTCGGGCAGCAATCCCTGTTTTCAGGGCATGGCAATTAATATGGCTAGCTGTCCGCAGGTGTATGACTGGTTGCTCAAGGGGTATCACGCTCAGTTTTGCCTGCTTCAGCTGAATCCTAAAGGCACGTATTCTTCGGTTTTAGCCTGCCCCATCCTGGCGGTTGACAACGATAAGGTATTGGGAGATCTGTGGTTGTTTGACTATCAGCCCGACCATACCTTTAGCGACCACGACATTCGTTTAATTCGGCAATTGGCACATCAGTGTGCGATCGCCCTCCATCAGGCGCGGTTGTTTCATGCGGCTCAGACGCAGGTCGATCATCTCGAAAAGCTCAACCAACTGAAAGATGATTTTCTCAGTAGCGTCTCTCACGAGCTACGCACCCCCATGTCTAACATCAAAATGGCAACGGAGATGTTAGAAATTACGTTAGAACCGCTGGGCATTTTGGAATCAGAAGATAGCCTGCCGAGCCGTTATTTTAGAATTTTGAAAGAAGAATGTCAGCGAGAAACTCACCTGATTAATGATTTACTCGATTTATCGCGGCTCAATGCAGGCAGTGAACCGTTGATATTGGCGACGCTGAGATTACAAGATTGGATTCCGCATATTGCAGAGGTGTTTGCCGAACGCACTCGCAACCAAGACCAGGTTTTGCAGGTCAACATTCCCGACTATCTGGCGAAACTGACCACAGATTTTTCCTGTTTAGAGCGAGTTCTGACTGAACTGCTCAATAATGCTTGTAAATATACCCCTGCCCACGAAGTCATCGCGATCGCCTCTGATCGTAGCGAAATGGGGGTGATGATTAGCATCAGCAATTCTGGAATCGAAATTCCAGACGATCAACTTGAGCAAGTCTTCGAGAAGTTTTACCGCATTCCCAGTCACGATTTTTGGAAGCATGGGGGCACCGGGTTAGGGTTGGCACTGGTAAAACGTAGAATCGAATTATTGCAAGGTAGCATCCGCGTTACCAGTGGCGATCGCTGGACACGATTTATCATCCAACTTCCCTGGAGTATCTCATCCCCGTAGATGCTATGAATCAAGCGCCACCTCCGCGACGCATCTTACTGATTGATTCTGATTCCGGCGATCGCGCCTTGACGAAACAAGCGCTTATCCAGGCGTTACCTCAGCTTCAGATGGGGGATATTGAAGAAATTGTAGATGCGGTTGGGCTGACTCAGGCACTGGCAGAGTCTCATGTTGATTTGGTGATTACCGAGGCGGGCTTGCCTGGGATCGGGGGCTTAGACCTGTTGCAGCAGATTAAAACATGCAACCCAAACTGCCCCGTGATTATGTATACCCAGTGCGATGATCTGGACTGGGCGATCGCCGCGATGAAAGCGGGGTTAGACGACTATGTCGTCAAGCGCTCAGCCAACCTATCTCGCCTCTGGCAAGCGATCGGGGAAACCTGGAATCGCCTATCTCACTCCAGTACCCAATCTTTATCAACCGAGGTGCCGCACGCGATCGCCCCAGATGCCATTGATCTGCATCAATCGGAGGCAAGGCTGCGAGAAAGCGAAGCTCAATTTCAGGAAATTGCCAAAACGGTCAGTCAGCTATTTTTTATTCAATCGGTGACAACTCGGCAATTTTTATATGTCAATCCTGCTTATGAAACCATTTGGGGTCGTTCTTGCGAAAGCCTCTATCAAAACCCCGATTCGTGGTTAGAGAGTGTGCATCCCAGCGATCGCCTCAACGTTTTTAACTCGCTGTCTCAACAATTTAACAGCCATCCGGTCACCCGCGAATACCGCATCCTGCGCCCGGATGGAGAAATCCGCTGGATTTTTGCTCAAGTGAAACCTGTGCACGATGACACCGGCGCACTAGTGCGTCTGGTGGGGTTTGCCACGGATATTACACAGCGTAAACAGTTAGAACATGCGCTACAAGCCTCTGAAGCGAAGCTCAATGACATTATCAATAGCTCCATTACGGCGATCGCCCGAATTCGAGCGCATTCAGACGACACCTGGACCTATGAGTTTTGTTCCAAAGGACATGAACAAGTATTCGGCTACACCACCGAAGAACTGATGGCAGACAAAACTTTATGGTCGTCTCAAGTGCTACCAGAAGACCTGGAAACTGTAGTCTTACCGACCTTTAAAGAGATTTTCTCGGCACAAGACACTGCCTACGAGTATCGATTTCGTCATAAAGATGGCAGACTGCGATGGATTGCGGCAACCCTTACGTCTCATCGCGATGAGAGTGAAGATGCCTGGATTGTCACTATCGTCAGTATCGACATTAGTAAACGTAAATTAGCAGAAGACGCCTTACGTAATAGCGAACGTCAGTTGTCTACGTTAATTAGTAATTTGCCGGGGTATGTGTATCGAGTGGCTAACGATCGCAACTACACCCCTGAATTTGTCAGTGAAGGCGTTACTTCGGTGTCTGGCTATCAATCCAAAGACTATTTGGTCGATCGCACGATTACCTGTGGTCAAGAAATCCATCCAGCCGATCGAGATGCTGTTTGGGACGCGGTGCAACAAGCCATAGAACGACAGCAACCCTATGAATGTGAATATCGCATTCTGACCAAAGCAGGTATCGAGAAATGGGTGTGGGAACGGGGCAGAGGCGTGTTTTTAGAAACCGGAGAACTGCTATGTCTGGAAGGATTTGTCACTGATATTACGGAACGTAAAACCGCAGAAGCATCGCTGCAACGGCTTAACCAGGAACTCGAACAGCGAGTTCAAGACCAAACCAATCAGTTGCGTCTCGCCTTGTCGGCTGCTCAGATGGGAACGTGGGAATGGGATCTAACCACAAATGTTGAAACCTGGTCGCCCGGAGCCTACCATATCCTGGGGTTTAAGACCGATCCCAGTGGCAGAGTGTTAGATGACCGTGGGGTCGAACTTAACTCCTATCCGACCCATGAATTGTTTAGACAGCAGTTGCATCCAGACGATCGCGCCATCCTACCCGAGATCCTGCAATACACCCTGCAACAGCGCTTGCCTTACGAAGCCGAATTTCGCGTGATTCACTCAGACGGCAGCATCCACTGGTGCTATTCACGCGGTTCGTATGCCCTCAATGAAGACGGAGAAGCCGTCAAGCTTATTGGCATTTGTATTGACATTAGCGATCGCAAAAAAGCAGAAGAATTGCTGCGGCAGCAAGCCAGACAAGAGCGTCTATTGCGATCGATTACCCAGGAAATTCGTCAGTCTTTGAATTTGACTGCCATTCTCAAAACAGCAGTGACCGAGGTGCGGAAAACGTTACAGACCGACCGGGTAGCCGTTTATCGCTTTAATTCAGATTGGAGTGGCAACTTCATAGCAGAGTCGGTGGGCAGGGGTTGGAAAAAACTGGTCGGTTCCAATGTCCATAAGGTTTGGGAAGATACCTATTTACAAGAAACCGAGGGGGGACGCTATCGCAATCATGAAACCTTTGCTGTCGCCGATATTTACACGGTTGGGCACCGTGACTGCCATATTGCCCTGCTAGAGCAGTTTCAAGCCAGAGCCTATGCGATCGCCCCTGTTTTTTCGGGAGATAGGCTGTGGGGTTTACTGGCGATTTATGAAAACGCATCTCCCCGACGATGGCACGATTGGGAAGTCGAACTGTTGCAACAAATTGGCAACCAGCTGGCGATCGCCATTCAACAATCTGTTTTATACGAACAACTTCAAACTGAATTGCAAGAGCGCCGACAAATTGAAGAGCAACTGCGCGCATCTTTAAAGGAAAAAGAAGTCTTATTACGAGAGGTTTACCATCGCGTTAAAAATAATATGCAACTGGTATCCAGCTTATTGCGTCTTCAGGCAGATAGTATCGAAGATCCGACGGTGTTAAAGTTATTGACTGAAAGCCAGCGTCGTGTCAAAACAATGGCATTGATTCATGAACGGCTTTACCGCTCCAACAACCTGGCTCGAATTAACTTTGCCACTTATATCCAGGCACTGGTCAATGATTTAGTTTGGTCGTATACATCTACCGATTCATTGATTTGCATGACCTTGAAGATCGCGGATCTGGAATTAGATCTAGATACAGCGGTTCCATGTGCTCTGTTAATCAATGAGCTGATCTCCAATGCGCTTAAATACGCGTTCCCCGATCAAAAAGGTGAAATCACCTTGCACTTTTGGCTGACAGATACCTCAGACTACTGCCTTATAGTGCAAGACAATGGGGTGGGTTTGCCAGCCGATATTAACCCGCAGCAGACAGATTCATTAGGGATGCAGCTGATCTACGGGTTGACAGAGCAGTTAGGCGGGGTCGTCGAAATCAACGCAAAATCCGGAACCGAGTTTAAAATTATGTTTAGAAAACGAGTATAGAATAATACGAGCTAAACTCCATTCCCAGTGTTTACACTTAGATTATGGGCGGGATCTGATCCCGTCTTCCCCGTAAGAATACTGCCTATGCTCCTATTCTTAGGATCGTGGATTAAATAATTCCTATGAGTCAAGTGCTCTGTAGGGGCGTACCGCTGTGCGCCCTTACCCAAGAATTACAGGTTAATTAATCTGTGATCCTTAGTATTATTTTCAAGGTATCGAGAGTAGGCATACAATGCTGCAAAGTCCGCTGAAACCGAATATCCTCATTGTTGAAGATGAATGGATTATCGCTCTAGATATCAAGCGCCATCTGAGCAAACTGGGCTATGGCTTAGCTGGCAACGCCAACTCTGCCGAAAAAGCGTTGCAGTTAGTGGCAGAAACCAAGCCAGATCTGGTGTTGATGGATATTTACTTACAAGGAGAAAAAAGCGGCATTGAAGCAGCCGATCAAATTCATCAACAGTTTGATGTTCCCGTCGTTTTTCTCACAGCCCATGCCGATGAAGCCACCTTAATGGAGGCGATCGCCGCTCACCCCTACGGTTACATTGCCAAACCCTTTGAAGAAAAGGATCTCAGTATTGCGATTCAGGTCGCACTGGCAAACCATCGAGCCGAACAGGCTGTTCAACAAGCGCTGGAAAAAGAAAAGCAACTCAACGAACTCAAATCCCAGTTTGTGTCCATTGTGTCCCATGAATTTCGTAATCCCCTCAGTTCTCTGCTAATCACCTTAGATCTGCTCGAAAAGCAGGAGTCATTTCCCCCGGACAAACGGCAAGCACAGTTACAACGTGCCAAAAGTGTTGTCCATGAGATGACCCAACTGATTCAGGATGTGTTGGTGGTCGGTGAAGTCGAGCGAGAACAGTTTCGGTGCCAACCTGCCCCCATTGATATTTGTTGGTTTTGTTCGGCACTTGTCGAAGATTTGCAAACCCATTATCAAGCGAGCGATCGGCTGAGTTTTACAGTTCACGGCTTAGCAGACCATACCCACCCTTTCTATAACCTTGACCCCAAACTATTGCATCACATCTTGAGCAATTTGCTAGAAAATGCGATGAAATATTCCTCAGAAGACAGTCCTGTGAAATTTGAACTGGAGTGTATGTCAGAGCAAGTCCAATTTCGCATTCAAGATCAAGGAATTGGGCTAACCAACCGAGATTTAGCCAAGTTGTTCACCCCGTTTCATCGGGGCATTAATGTTGGCAAAATTCCGGGGACAGGGTTAGGGTTATCCATTGTCAAAAAATGTGTTGATGCCCATCAAGGCAAGATTACTGTTGAAAGTGAAGTGGGTGTCGGTACTTTGTTTACCGTGACTCTCTATACCAACAGCGGTAACGCGGATTAATAGACCACAGGTCTGATGCCGGTTAGGATCGTGGATTAAATAAGATCGAATATTGAATCGTTTGCAGGGGCGAACAGCCGTTCGCCCGTACAACAAATCATCGGAGTTATTTATAGCCTTACGTGTTCAGGTTAGGACAAAGGGGGTGGGGGCTACGCCCCCACGCAGGGGTTTTACCCCTGCACCCCGTCCTAATGTAAGTGCGTAGCACTATAATTCCCATTCCTTAATGATGAATGACGTGAAACTTGCCCTCAACACCCGTAATCTATCCAGTCACGAAGCACTATAAAAACTAGGGGTCTTGGCAGTGCCAAGACCCCTAGTTGTCGTCATTGAATCAGCGGAGACAACGTTTAACGGTTAGTTCAACCATTCCAGAACGGCTTCATCCTTGGTATTGGTGTTGCGTCCTGGTGTTTCGCGGGTGAACTTCATGTGGATGTCGCGGGTTTGTTCTCCATCCGCAGCTACGGCAACGATGGGGAAGTCGATCAATCCATCCTGGAACGACATCTGGAAGCGGAATGTGCCATCTGGGTTAAGCTTAATCGGACGACCACCGATAGTAACCGTTGCATCTGGCTCCGTGGCACCGTACACAATCAGTTCGGCGTCCGCAATCAACCAGAATTTACGAGGACGGATCGGCGGTGCAGAGGCGGAGAAGCCAGCGCCCGACATCGTCATGCCGATGCCAGACATACCCATGCTAGACCACATGCCCATGCCAGAGGGGAAGACATACGAGCTGATCGCTTGTTCGTGCACCATTTGCATAGAACCGAACACCGATCCGGCAACATGCTGCATAGAACCGAAGATCGAGCCAGCTACCCGTTGTGCTTCATTAGACTGCGCCATGCCAAAGATTTCGTCGTAGATGGCATTGCTTTCGACCATGGCAGCCGCTTTCTTGCTGGGTGGAACCAATTCCATGAAGGTCTTACCCCGCAGATCTTCTTCCCACGAAACGTTGAGGAAGTGATCTTCAATCCAATCAGATGGATAGACGGGAGGAATTCGCACAGGTGCAGAGCGTGCCAGCAACAACCAACGACCATCAGCTGCTACATAGCCGATTTCGATCATGTAGTCGCGATCGCTAACCGGAATGGGCAAATACCATTCCCGCGAAATTTCATCGCACTCATATTGCTGCAAGTTGTGCGGTCTTTGATGATTGACATCCAGATCTGTAACATCATAGAAGCGCAATGCCAAGCGGATGCCACCTTGCCGACGCAAATCTTCTTTGTGTTCGTTAGGGATATCCCAGTAGGCGTATGCCCATTGTGGGTCACGAGGCATGAGAACAATTCGGCTTTCTCCATACCCTTCCGGGAGATCCGCCAGTCCTTCATCAACAGCGGCTAACAAACCACCCGTGCGATCGGTTTGACCGACATCAAACTTTGCTGCTTCCACTTCTTCTTGTGCCTCCAATGTATGAGATGGGGAGGGAGCGAACTGAGTGCCACGAATCTTTTGAATCTCGGCAACAAGCTGTTCTTTTCTCATGCGGCTATAACGAGAAACGCCGCACTCGCTAGCAACTCTACGGAGTTGCCGTAATGTTAATTCCTCCAGGGGTAGGCTATCGTTTGCCATGACTTTCAATCTCCGATATTTACGACATCAACGGAGTCATCTCGGACTGGTTGATTTTTTTGGAAATGAATAATGTGCTGTAGCCTATCGAGCACTGCGATGTTGTAAATTTAATCCGCGCCAATCACTTTAAGGTTTGTCTGTTCAACAAGATTGAGAGAGATCAACGGTCGAACACAATATCTTTGGGATCACGGGGATCAACTTTCTAAATAAATAGTGCCGGAAAACTTATTCAGGATCAAGGGGGTAAAAAAGCCGATCTGGGACGGTTTGACGATTTTCCGGGAAAATCGGGGATCGAAATGTCATGAAGTCATAACATTTGAGAAGCGCGGGATCATTCTCTGGGGATCGAGTTAAGTCAGGTGATCTTGATGGGCGATCGCCGAGTTTATATAGAAGACTGAACACGGTTCAAATACGGAGATCACCGTGTATAAAAAAAACGGATCTATAGCGGTGCGCAAGTTCGTTCAATACAGGAACGATGTTATGGAGTGCTCCGCGCCCCACAACACCGTACTGAATCAACCTGCACAGCACTATATTCAGAATGATTGGTCTGTCCCCGGTAAGACGTTTTGGATATTAATACATGTAGAAAAATATATTGGACATCCCTCATCGCCTCTTCTACTGTGTAATTTAGAAGAGTCACTCTGGGTCAAAAACACACCACGGTTGCAGCTATGAGCAAGGGTACATTGTTTGACAAGGTTTGGGATTTGCATACCGTTGAGACGTTGCCATCGGGGCAAACTCAGCTATTTATTGGTTTGCACTTAATTCACGAAGTCACCAGCCCACAGGCGTTTGCCATGCTACGTGACCGTGGCTTGAAGGTGCTATTTTCAGAACGGACGGTGGCAACGGTCGATCACATTGTCCCCACAGAGAATCAAGCACGTCCGTTTGCGGATGCTCTGGCAGAGGAGATGATGCAGGAGCTAGAAAAAAACTGCAAAGACAACCACATCCGCTTTTACAACATTGGGTCGGGCAGCCAAGGGATTGTGCATGTGATTGCCCCCGAACAGGGGCTGACTCAGCCTGGGATGACGATCGCCTGTGGGGATAGCCATACGTCTACTCATGGAGCATTTGGTGCGATCGCCTTTGGCATTGGCACAAGCCAGGTTCGCGATGTTTTAGCGTCTCAAACCTTAGCCCTATCTAAGCTAAATGTACGTAAGATTGAAGTCAACGGAACGCTAAATCCGGGTGTATATGCCAAGGATGTCGTTCTCCATATCATTCGTACCTTAGGTGTGAAGGGAGGCGTGGGTTACGCCTATGAGTTTGCCGGAACCACGTTTGAACAGATGAGCATGGAAGAACGCATGACCGTCTGTAATATGGCGATCGAAGGTGGTGCGCGCTGCGGATATGTTAACCCTGATGACGTTACCTTTGAATATTTGCAGGGTCGAGACTTTGCTCCCAACGCTGCCGATTGGGAAGCGGCTGTTGCCTGGTGGCGCAGTCTACGTAGTGATGCGGATGCTGAATATGATGATGTCGTGGTGTTTGATGCCGCTGATATTGCTCCTACGGTCACCTGGGGGATTACACCGGGGCAGGGCATTGCAATCAATCAGGTGGTGCCTGCGCCTGAAGCACTGCTTGAAGAAGATCGGCAAATCGCTGAAGAAGCCTATGTTTATATGGATCTGGCTCCCGGAAAACCAATTCAGGGCACCAAGATTGATGTTTGCTTCATCGGCAGTTGCACCAACGGTCGCATTAGCGACCTGCGTGAAGCCGCTAAAATTGCCCAGGGTCGGCATGTGGCAGCAGGGGTAAAAGCGTTTGTGGTGCCGGGTTCTGAGCGAGTCAAGCAGCAGGCAGAAGCCGAAGGTTTGCATGACATTTTTCGGGCAGCCGGGTTTGAATGGCGCGAACCGGGGTGTTCGATGTGTCTGGCGATGAATCCGGATAAGTTACAGGGGCGACAGATTAGTGCATCCTCTTCTAACCGCAACTTCAAAGGCAGACAGGGGTCTGCATCGGGGCGAACGTTGTTGATGAGTCCTGCGATGGTGGTTGCCGCCGCCGTAGCGGGTGAAGTTGCCGATGTGCGGGAGCTACTGTAGAAAGCCTGATGCGTTTGGTCTCTGAGGATGGGGGATTAAATAATTTCTATTAGTCAAGTTCTCCGTAGGGGCGCACAGCGGTGCGCCCTTACCCAAGAATTTCAGGTTGTTAAATCCATGATCCTAAGAGGGATCTTGTGGTCGGAGCAGCGATCGCAATCTTTCCAACTCCTGTTCTGCTGCCTCAGCCCGCTGGCGCTCGTGTTCAGCCCGTTGGCGTTCTTGCTCAGCTCGTTGGCGCTCTTGTTCAGCCCGTTGCCGCTCTTGCTCAGCTCGCTGGCGCTCTTGCTCTGCCTTCTCAAAGCTCCAGAGCAATAGGTTGCCCGACTCATCCCACCAGCGCAACCAATGGATCGTCCGCCCCAATCGCGTGCCGTGCCACACTCCTAAAAACAGATTCAGGTCGGCAATCCAAAAGCGTCCTTGTTGATCGGGCGATCGCAACACATACTGTCCATCTTGCCGTTGTCGAACTTCTAGCAGCAAGCTATGCGGATCAAAAATCACATAGGTGGGGACTTGAAGAATATGTTCGTAAAAATACAACTTGCCATAGGGATAAGAGGGGCGAACCGAATATTCTCCGGTATCCGTTTCCGAGAGAAACTCCATCACGACGGCAACGGCATCACCCTCCAGGGTAGGCGTATAACTGCGGCGAATGATTTCTTGAGAAATCGGGAAGACGCTTGGAATATAAAGCCAGTCGGGTGCTTTGACCACCGTTTTTTGGTTGACGGTGGCGACCAACCCAAAATTGGACGCAATCAACATATCAGGCTGAATCAAACCGGCTTCACCCAGGGCATCGGTCAGGGCTGCGGCAAGAAGGGGTTGCTGGATATTTTCCACGGGGTCATCTGGCAAAATGAAGTCGTCGGGGAGTTTTTCCCACGTCACCACAGGTTGCTGGGTGGGTCGGGGTGCTTGAAGAACCATGCGTTTCCCTCGCTAGCACGCCTAGTACAGCAAAACGAAAGTTTTTGTAAGGGGTGAAGGGGTTCCACCCCTTCTTGGGGGCTTCGCCCCCAACCCCCCATGTTGCAAAATTTGGTGTTTGCAACACTAGAGGATTTAGTCTCATGATAGTCGTTTCCATATATTTTCAGTGGTATTTCCAGAGTTGGTAGTTGTAAAAAAGTCATGATTTTTTGTGGCGCGGGCGTCGCCCGCGCCACAAAAAATTGTTCAGTGTTCATTGATGGTCAGGAGTCTTAAACGATGAGTCAAGTTCAAACCATATCGGGTCGTGGCATTCCGTTGGTCGGTGATGATATTGATACCGATCGCATTATTCCGGCACGATACCTTAAGTGCGTTACGTTCGACGGGTTGGGAACCCATGCGTTTGCTGACGATCGCAGTCAATTAAACGGAGAGCATGCCTTTGACCAACCCCACTATCAAGGGGCAACCCTTTTGGTAGTAAATCGGAACTTTGGTTGTGGATCATCACGGGAACATGCCCCCCAGGCGATCGCCAAATGGGGCATTCAAGCACTGGTGGGTGAAAGCTTTGCTGAAATCTTTTTTGGTAACTGCGTTGCCATGGGGATTCCCTGTGTCACTGCTGATGCTGCTACCGTTAAGCAATTGCAAACGGCGATCGCGACAGATCCGCAAGCCTCGGTCGAGATTAATCTGAACACGCTACAAGTGACCTGCGGCGATTTCACAGGTGCCATTTACATGGGTGAAGGCTCACGCAATATGTTTGTGTCTGGTACCTGGGATGCGTGCGGTCAACTCGTTGCCCAGGCAGAGCAAATCCGTGCCACGGCTGCCAAACTTCCCTATATTCAGTGGCAGACCGCAGCTAGTTGATTTAGTACGGTGTTGTGGGGCGCGGAGCGCCCCACAACACCGTTGCCATACTTAACGAACTTGCACAAACCCTAATCGGCGCAATTCCCTTTTTTAAGGAGGATTAAGGGGATCTTAAAGTTCGATACATTAGGATAGGGTGTATAGGGACACCCACACGCAAGAGAAGCGATAACTATGCGCGATCGCTGCCTGGAATTAATCGAACAAATCATTACGGCTACGCTCAAGGGCGAAATTCGTTCGAAAGAGCAGGTCTACCAACGGTTGGTGCAGGGCGTTAGCCCCGGTACGGGCGAAATTTTTGAACGCTGTCTGGCAGACCAGGTGAGTGCGGTTGAAACCCAACTTAAGACCGAAAAAGATGAGTTGAAACAGGCAAAGGCAACTCGTAGAAGTCGCGCACTGAAGACAATTCAGGGCGAATGGGAACGATGGCAAACTGAAAATCAGGGTCATGCGATCGTGGCAGAGGTCAAAGGGCAACTTCTCGCCGCTGCTGCCGACGCTCGTCTGCCAATTTTGATCCAGGCACTAGACCCCAATCGATCGCAAGTGCTGACCCGTGACCAGCTGCAACAGTTGGCGAAACAGCTGCAAGCCTCGACGACGGCTTCTGATGATGCCAATTCGGACATTCAACACATGGCAACGGGATTAGTGCGAGGGTTGCAATCATGGCAGCAATTAGAAGATCAATTGGTCAGTTGGATGTACGACCAAAGCCGCAGTTCCCTTGGCTTTGGGGCGTTGCCTGAAGATCGGGGTCCCTGGGCAAGTTGGGCAAAACAGGTGCAGAGTGCATTACCTAAGCAACTGTTTCAAAGCCTTGCTCGTTCGCAAGCGATCGCAGAAGGAGTGATTTCATCGGGTGTCGAACTGAGCGACTGGATTGAGCTAGCCATCATCTTGCAACGGGTACAGCAAGGATTGGTAGTCTGGTTTGACCGTCAGCCCTACGATCCCAAAGCCGGTCGTAAGCTCTCGATCGCCACCTTTTTAACCTTCTCTGCGATCTGGAGCCAGCTTTCCACTGCCTTTCGAGCCGTTGGCAAAACCACCTTTGCCGAAGGCTGTTTTCAGGTGATGCTGCAAGTATTGCGGACCTTTGCCCAACAACCCTACTTTCCGCTGTATGGTGGAATTTTTGCCTCGCTATCGGGTGAATATCTGCGCACCACCCTAGATTATCTCGATCAACCCCTGCGGCAAGCAGACAATACCCAGGAAAAAGCTCGGATTCTGACATTGTTAGGGTATTCTCAGCGAGCACTGGGGCAGTATGCACGGGCATTGGAATTTCATCAGCAAGCGCTAGAAATTGCCCGTGAAGCTGCTGATACAGTCTGCGAAATCGCCAATTTCAATCATCTCAGTCGCACCTATGTATCCCAAAAAGACTATGCAGAAGCGATTAACTATAGCCAGCGAGCATTAATTCTTGCTCGCCAAAAAGGCGATCGCCCAGGTGAAGCCAATGCTCTTGCCAGTCTGGGCTATAGCCAGGTGTTTCTGGCACAACAGCAAGAACAACTGGAACCCGATGTTTACGAACAAGCGATCGCATATTTGCAACAAGGATTGCAACTGTCAGAACGAACGGGCGATCGCCCCAGTGAAGCACTTTGTTACAACAGTTTGGGGATTGCTCAGGTAGTTTTAGGACGTTACCCTGCCGCGATTGAATCCCTTGAAAAGGGTCTACAGATTGCTCAAGCGATTGGTGATTTATTTCTACAGGGTATCAATCTGTCTTACCTGGCAGAAACGTATCGCAGTCTAGGACAAAACGTAACGGCAATCTATGCTGGAAGTCTGGGGATGTACCTATTACACCAGATCGATTCGCAAGAATGGCGACAACCAGCAGGAATGTTGGTTATCTTAGAAGGACAACTGGGTAAAGCCGAATTTCGTGAACTCTTGAGTCAATCGCGCAGTCAAATTATCAAACAAATTGGCGTTGATGGATATGATTATTTACCGCAATTGTTGGAGCTATATTGGAGTAACATTGGCGATCGCTAAACCATAGGTTCTAACCCATGCGTTGCTATTTGAGCTATGAAATCTGGTGTGGGTGCCGCGCTTCGTGCGGCACCCACACCAGATTTCAGCTTGGGTTAAGCGCGGGGGTGGGAGGAGCGCCTACGAAGGGAGCATTGCCCCCTGCACTCCCTGTACTTAATCAACTTGCACACTGCCATAAGTGATATTTTTGGAATAAAAATATACTCTACCCCCATCTAATTGATAGATGGTGGCTTGGCGGGAAACTTACACTTGACCTGAATCTTAAACGTTCCTTCAGCAGAGGCTTCGGTTAAAATTGGGAGTCCTGCTTTGCCTGCAATTTTGAGATTGAATTCTAGATTCATTTCTTCGATCTCTGCCAACCCAAAATTGGTAAAGGCTCCGATTGCATATTTGGCATAGCCGCGAATGGTGCGGTGTACCTTTTGCATATCAATCGTGGGGAGATTGAGATCACCCCGATAGACTGCTTCATCATCTTCAAGTACGGTACTGCGATCGCTATGGCTGGAGGGTTCGATGTAAAACTCGTATTCTTCCGTCCCATCTTTGACAACAATTCTTTCAATTTCTGACATGGGGTGGTTCTCTCTAAAAATTTTGCTACTTTGGTAAGAATATATCGTGCAGAGAGGCTTCACCCCCAGGAGCATGGCAAAGTACGCACTGGTGATCGGAATTAATCAATACAGCAGCTTCAGCAATCTCAAAAGTGCTGCCCAGGATGCTGAGGCAGTGGCGCAATTGCTGGAGCAGCATGACTATCAGGTGACACGTCTACCGAGGCAGTTGGGAGCGGAACAGCAGTGGGCGATCGCCCCTGATAAACCTCTGACAGTGGCAGACCTGAGCAAAGCGCTCAAAGAGTTTTTGCGCGATCGGGCAGCGCGGCAGGATGCCGTAATCTACTTTGCCGGACATGGGTTTCGGGTGACGAATCCGATTACGGATGAACAGAGCAGTTATCTGGCAACTTCTGATGCCCATCGGGATGGGCAAAATGCTCTGTCGATCGAGGATTTGAATACGCTGCTGAGCCGATCGGAATTGGGCAGTCTAGTGTTGTTGCTGGATTGTTGCTATGCCGGAGTGATGATCGAGCAACAGAGCCTGCTGCAAAGTACCCAAACTACTATCAATCAAAAGCGCAATTACTGTTTGATTGCTGCCTGTCGAGATTTTGAGCGTGCCAGAGAAAGCAAGGAACATGGCATTTTTACCGCAGCCGTGTTGCAGGGCTTGGCAGCAGAACGGGCAGTACAGGGACGGATTACCAGCAATGACCTGTTTGGCTATGTGTCGCAAGCCTTGGCACGCAGCGGTCAGGAGGTGATTCATGCAGCCATGGGTGGGGCGATCGCTCTGGTTCACTATCCTACGCCTGCTGTGCCTGATATAGAACCGTCGATTCAACCGTCCAGGGTGTTTATCAGCTATCGCAGTCAGCCGCCCGATCAAGTTTTGGCAGAGGAGTTTTATCAAACTCTTACCGTTGCGGGACATCAAGTGTTTATGGCAGCCGAGAGCATTCGCCTGGGCGATAATTGGTCGCAACGGATCGACCAAGAGCTGGAACGGTGCGACTACTTTTTGCTGTTGCTGTCGCCTCAATCTGCCGTGAGTGAAATGGTGACGGAAGAAGTTCGACGGGCGAAGGAATTGCGGGACTCACGGGATTCTAGAAAACCGGGTCTGTTACCAATTCGAGTCAACTTTCCGCTGAGTTCGCCATTGAACTATGATCTGCGCGGCTATCTCAACCGCATTCAGCAACGCGAGTGGCACTCCGCCGACGATACACCCCACATTATCCAGGAAGTATTGAGCATTCTGGCAGCAGGTCAACTGCCTACCTTACTGGATACCCCAATTGCAGTACAGCCTGAACCATTGCTCGATCATCCTGAAGCACCCCCGGTACCTGTAGCAGAACCCGAATTGCCCGGAGGACAGGTCGATCTAGCGTCGCTATATTACGTCGAGCGATCGCCGATTGAAGCCAATTGCTATGAAACCATCCTCAAACCGGGCGCTTTGATCCGGATTAAAGCGCCCCGGCAGATGGGTAAAACCTCATTGATGTCACGGGTGCTGAAATCTGCCGATGCCCATCACTATCTGACCGTGCCGCTGAGTTTTCAGTTAGCCGATGCTGCGATTTTTGCCGACTTAGATCAATTTTTGCGGTGGTTTTGTGCCAGCGTTGGGCGACGGTTGCGCTTGCCTAATAAGCTGACCGAGTACTGGGATGATATTTTTGGCAGCAAAGATAATTGCACCGCCTATTTTGAGGAATATCTCTTGCCGGGAATCAGCGCGCCACTGGTGTTGGGGCTGGATGAAGTCGATATGGTATTCGAGCATCGTAATATTGCTGCCGACTTTATGGGACTGCTGCGAGCGTGGCATGAATCGGCTAAAACCAACGACATCTGGAAGAAATTGCGGCTGATTGTGGTGCACTCGACGGAAGTTTACATCCCCATGAATATCAACCAGTCGCCGTTTAATGTTGGGTTGCCGATTGAGTTACCGGAGTTTACTGCTGAACAAGTGTTGGATTTGGCAACCCGGCATGGCTTGAATTGGAATCAAGAGCAGGTCAAGCGTTTGATGGATATGGTAGGTGGGCATCCCTATCTAGTGCGGGTGGCACTCTACCAAATTGCCCGACGCGAAACTGAGTTAGATGCCCTGTTGCACGTTGCCCCCACCGAAGCAGGGCCCTATGGCGATCATCTGCGTCGCCACCTGTGGAACCTGGAACAACGACCCGAGATGGCAGACGCTGCCAAACGGCTAATGATTTCTAGCCAACCCGTGCGATTAGAACCCGTTCAGGCATTTCAATTGCACAGTATGGGAATTGCTCAGTTGCAAGGCAATGAAGTGGTGCCCCGCTGCGACCTCTACCGCCGATATTTTGGCGATCGCCTGACGGTGCGGCATGGG
>NZ_JBSLYH010000059.1:0-37109 GCF_055793305.1 Calyptranema fuscum S582 | reverse complement strand
GCAGTCGAGGGATTGATTAAGACAAGGGTTGTGTGAGAACCCTCGCTCTGCGAGGGTTCTCACACAATATCCTGATTTAATCGTCTCGACGATTGCTATGGTTGGATTAAGCAATGCCAAATTAAGAAATAAGAAAACTATCTTAAGAAAAATAGAAAAAGTCAGGCTTCCTTAACGACGCCCTTTAGTGTCAAAGCTATAAATACTTTTGGAGGTCAATATGGCTCAACAACGAGGATTTTTTAACAAGCTGTTTGATTTCTCATTTTCTGAATTTGTTGCGATTCAAATCATTGGCATTCTATTTGCGATCGGGGTTGTGTTTGCCGGTATAGCTGCCTTAGGCGTTATCGTGGCAGGCTTCACTAATGGGTTTCTCACAGGTATATTTGGCTTAGTTCTGTCTCCACTGATTTTCTTGCTGTACGTCATTTTTGTCAGAATCGGGTTAGAGGCATTTATCGCATCGATTCGTACGGCTGAGAATACAAAACGAATGGCAGATTACTTGAGAGATGCCAATCGACCGATGTGATAGTCCTAGAATTGTCAATTTTGGGACTATTCCTGAACGTGAAACTAATAGTTTCACGTTCAGGAGTATGATTCATGCAGCAATATAATTTTTCAAAGTATATAGCGCTATACGGGTTGATTTGTGTGAGAACCCGCACGGAGCGCAGGTTCTCACACAACTTCCTGATTCAACCATCTCGACGGTTACTATAGCAATGAAACATGGGCACTGACAATTTTCCAACCATCGGAGGTGCGCATCCAGGTTTGGCTTTGTCGCCCAGTTTTATCGGAGGTTTGACGGCGAAACTCAGTATTGGCAGTGGCAAAGTCATTGCCGTAGGTGGTGATGACGGTGTTCATTAAGGTGCGGGCTAGATTCAAAGGTGAACGTGCCGCCCGGAAATTGGCGATCGCTTCATAACCATACAAATTCTCAGTTGCACCATAGCGAATGGTATGGTCACTTTGCCAAAATAATTCATCCAAAACGGCAACATCATTGCTTACCAGCGCTTGTTCATAGCGTTGAAATGCAGCCGTCACTTCAGCTACCACAGCGGGACAGTTAATATCCATAGCAATCTTTCTATCGTTTAAGTATGGCAATTCTCAAGGGTGTGAAGTACAAGGTATTGTGAGAGAGCCGCGCTCCGCGCGGCTCTCTCACAATACCCGGAATCTATCCAAGCGCGAAGCGCTATAAAAGTGCGAAGCTGAAGGTTGAAATGGACGTTAACCCAGCGTTGCTTGCCGCCGACCAGAACGCCGACTTTTTTCACTGACACGGGGCGATCGCCCTTTCGCATTGGGCATAACATCGGGGTCTTCTCGCGCAATCGGAATCGTGAAATGAAACTGACTGCCCTGATCTCTGCCATCGGACTCTGCCCAAATTTGCCCGCCCAAACCGAGAATAATTTGACGACAAATCGCCAGCCCTAACCCCGTCCCTCCGGCGGTGCGGCGCAGTGCCCCTTCTTCTTGATAAAATCGCTCAAATACCGTTTCCAGACGCTTCGGTTCAATACCCCGTCCGGTATCTGCAATAATCACCTCCAGCATATTGGTGCCATTGGGTTTTGCCGCAATGGTGACTTTGCCTGTGGGCTGGGTAAATTTGCAGGCATTATCGAGCAATTTAGAAAGGACTTCAACCAACCATTCTCCATCGGCTTTCACCAGGGGTAACTGATTGGGAACTTGGGCCTTGATTTCGGGCAACATCAGGTTCTGCCGGGTGCGGATGCTGCTCAGTGCCATATCAACACATTCATCCAGCGACAACGGTTCCAGGTGCCATTCTACCCGTCCGCTTTCGAGCCGCGACAGGGTAATAAAATCTTGGACCAACTTCCGCATCCGTTCGGCATCTGTCAGCGCCGTATCGAGCATCACCTGGCGCAACTCCATCGGCATATCCGGTTCGCTGACCAGGCTTTCTAGACAAATCTGAATGGTAGACAGGGGGGTGCGCAATTCGTGCCCGGTAATTGCAATCAGGTTACTACGCGCCCGTTCCAACGCTTCAAGCTGTTGGTTGAGGTCTTCTAAATTGGTGTAAGACTCAGCTTGAATCAAACCCACCCCCAGTTGGGTGGCGATCGCTTCGACTAAACCGAGTTCATCATTCGTCCAATAATGCGAGGTAAGGCTACAGTTGTGCAACTCAACCATGCCCAACAATCGCCCCTGATACACAATCGGCACCAACAACCAGGAGCGAATTTGCCAGCGTTTGATCACCGTTTGCAACGCTTTTAGATTGTGTTCTTTTTCCGTTGTGGTATCGGCGATCGCAATAGATTCATGCCGTTGCACGATGGACTGAAACAGGGGGTTATCTTTTAAGACCCAGGTTTGCCCCACCAGGGATAGTAGATTGGGATCGGAAAGAAATTCATATTCAATCACCGTGCTGTTATCTGTGTCTCTGCATTTGTAGATCAGACACCGACAGATTTGCATGGCTTGCCCTAGCTCTTTGACTGCCACACTGAAGATTTCTTCAGGATCCAGCGATCGCCGTACGGCAGATGTAATCAGGTTGACCAGCCGTTCTCGTCGCTCTTGCGCGGCAATCGAGCGATAGGCTTTCAGCAACTTATATTGTCCGGCTTGCAAATAGGTGACCAGCCGTTGGGCAAAGGGGTCAGGATGAACTTCAATCAATCCAGACGGTTGATCGGTAAGAAAATTTGATTTGGCAGCGGCGATTTTGTCGGCTAATTCGGGGCGATAGATCTGAATCCGATCGAGCATAATTTCGGCAGCCCGACGACAGACCTGGCGATCGAAGGTCCAAATTCCTTCAAAGCGGCGCGTCTGATCCATCGCCGGAATTTGATTCGCCTCCAGTTCTGCCGGGGACGTTTGCCGTTCTCGACAGATCAAACAGGTGGCATATTGTTGCCCAATGACGATCAGGTGCCATTCCTGGCTGAGTTGATCGGTCGGTTCAAAGGCGATCGCTTCGTAATGTTCTGAGCTATTGGCAAAACTGGTTTCAGGTGCCGCCAAAACATAAACCTGAGGGGTCAGCTCGGCAATTCTAAGATAGCGGTGCGCCTCTTGCCGATAAAACCGTTCTCGCTGAAAACTGGCAATCACGAGCGGTTGCCCCGACCCCCCCGCCAAAACCTGATCTTCCATCGCATGAGATAGCGCGGTTAATGAGGCTTTGAAATAGAGTTGGGGACGCAGGTCGGGAAGGCTTTCTAAGAGTTCCGCCAAGATAGACGTAGGAATGCTCATGTCTCTATTCTCGGACAAAACAGGTGGGCTGAGACAGATGTTGAAATGGGCATTGCTTAAACAAATCTACGATAGTCTGCGACGGAGTAGATCGAGTGCATGACAGGCACTCAGCCAGCGGATAAATTCTCGGCTGCGTTGTCCGCCAAAGCGATGAACGACCGTTTCGACCTGGTCATCGGGTCCAGCCAGACCGATGTAGACCAGCCCAACGGGTTTGGTATCGCTGCCGCCATCGGGACCTGCGATCCCGGTGATGCTCAGCCCCCAGGTGGTACCCAGACGCGATCGCACCCCAACTGCCATTTGTTTTGCCACCGTATCACTGACAGCTCCATCTTTTGCCAGATCGTCGGGATCAACTCCCAGTAAATTGACTTTGACCTGATTATCGTAGGAAATCACCCCGCCCCAAAAGTAACTGGAGCTACCCGACACAGTCGTTAACAGCTGACCCAAACCACCTCCCGTGCAGGACTCTGCAACCGATAGGGTTTGTCCGGCTGATTTCAGCAATGTGCCGACCACCGATGATAGCGTATCGTCATCATTGCCATAGTAGTCGTTTCCAGCAATTTGAATCAGTTGTTGGGCAACGGGTTCAATTAACCGGGTCGCTTCTGCTTCTGAATTGGCTTTTGCCGAGACGCGCAAACGCACTTCCCCTTTACCAGCATAGGGCGCAACGGTAGGATTTTTCAGGTCGAAAAAGGAAACCACTTTTTCGGCTAACGCGGCTTCTCCAATGCCCCAAAATCTTAAGGTGCGACTGTAGATTATTTCTTGCCCCCATCCCTGACTCTGCAAAAACGGGATCGCCGTTTGGTACCACATTTCATGCATTTCGCTGGGCACGCCGGGAAAGGTGAGGAGGGTGATGCCGGGACGGGGTTGCCAAATCATCCCAGGGGCACTGCCCGTCGGGTTGGGCAAAATTTCTGCCCCTTCGGGTAATAGGGCTTGTTTGTAGTTGCTGGGCGTCATTACCCGACCCCGTTCAGCAAACTTTTGGGTAATGTCAGCGATGATATCGGGACGCTCGATCAGAGGCACCTGAAAGAAATCGGCTAATGTTTCTGTCGTCAGGTCATCGGGTGTAGGACCCAAGCCGCCCGTAAAAATGAGTAACCGCGATCGCTCACAGGCGATCGCCACTGCTTTTTGAATGCGTAACGGATTGTCTCCGACAACGGTTTGGTAATAGTGAGGAATGCCAAGCTGTGCAAGCTGCTGCGCCAAAAACTGAGCATTGCTATTTAGAATTTCCCCCAGCAATAGCTCGGTACCGACACATATAATTTCGGCGCTGACGCTCATAACGGTTTTGCGTTTTGGGTTTTGAGTGTAATTAATTAACTTGTAATTCTGCTTGGGAGAGCGACGGCGAAGCCGTCGCTCTCCCAAGCAGAATTAGGAATTCATCATTCATACCGCAAAATTCTAAACTTCGGATCAAGGATTCTACAAGAAATCGCTTACGCACCACCGAGTTGCTCAAATAAGCTAGTGAGCACGACGTTAGAAAACAAAAATCCTTCAGGATCGGTCAGCCGAATTCGAGCTGTCTCAGGCAGCGATCGCAGGTCTTCATTTCGACAGAAATCCAGGTCTGACGCCAGATTCTCCAGTGCTACCCAGCCTTGTTGGACATAGGGTGCAACGCAGGTCAACAGGGTGCGAACTGTAGATGCACTAAAGCGATCGCTTAGATCGGCTAAACTCAGCCCCTCTGCCAAGCGTAAGCCCAGCATCAAGGTATCGAGTAGCTGATCGTTTAAATCGGCAGGGTCGCAGTCGATGGTTCCGCCCTGTTGGATAAACGTTTGCAACCATTCACCATATTCACGGCGGGTGCGCGGTCGCGTAAAGCGTTGGTGGTGTGTATAACTTGCGGCTCCCATGCCAAACCCGTAGAAAGGATGGTTTTCCCAATACACTCGATTATGGCGACATTGGTAGCCGGGGCGGGCATAGTTAGAAATTTCGTAATGGTGATACCCGGCAGCCGTCAGGGCTTGTTGTGCCATGCGGTACATATCGGCAGTGGCAGCTTCCGTGGGCAGGGGCGATTGTCCGGGTTGATACCAGCGCCAGAAAGCCGTTTGGGGTTCAACAATCAGGTCGTAGACGGAGATATGGGGCGGTGCAAGGGCGATCGCCGCTTCCAGAGAGGCGTGCCAAAGGTCAATCGTCTGGTGCGGTAAGCCAGAAATTAAGTCCAGGCTAACGTTAGGCAGATGCACCTGATGGATAAAGGCGATCGCCGTCTCAACATCTTGCCGCGTATGGGTGCGACCACAGGCCGCCAATAATTCGGTTTGAAAGGCTTGTACACCCAGGCTGATGCGATTGACACCAGCGAGCTGATAGCCCTGGAGTTTGGCTAGATCAAACGTGCCGGGATCCATTTCGATGGAAATCTCTGCCGATGAGCGAATGCCAAAGCGCTGATCTAAGGCGTTGAGAATTTGGTTGAGTTGTCTGGTAGATAGTAAAGAGGGAGTACCACCGCCAAAAAAGACGGTTTCTAAGGTGTTGCCCAGATTAGGGGTATGGGAAATTTCCTGACACAGTTGCTCAACATACTGCGTAATCGCCCCGGAGTTGTCACCTTGCTTGCGATCGCCTACAACGGAAATAGGGAAGTCGCAGTAATAACACCGTCGCCGACAGAAAGGAATGTGGAGATAGACGGCGGTTGGGCAATCTGAGTCGGTTGACTCAGATTTTTGGGTCGGTGTAGTAAAAATGCGATCGCCAATTAAATTCACAAGCAAAAATGGAGAATGGGTATTACGAAGTCAACGATATAATAAGGCTGTAAAAAAATCAGACTGCTGGAAGCCACTGGATTATTCTTACCGCTATTTTTTATCTCTATTCAGTGTCCTGCTCCTCCAGCATATGCCTGATCCCTGACTGAGACTTCACTGTCCTACAAGACTGGATCGAAGCCATGCTTGATGCCATTATCATTTTTTCATTCATCCTAGCAGGGGCGGGGATAGGCTTCTATAGCGTTGATCTGCTACCCACACAGGCTCTTGCCTCCGTCACAAACTTAGAAGGACTGAGTTCGGTGACGTCTGGCTTTGGTGCCCTCATTGGGATCGCAGTCGGCTTGGTTGCCCAAACCACCTATCGGCGTGTAGAAAAACGCATTCGAGAAATGCCGGTCGATGTCCTGCTGACACGGTCGGTGGGTTTGGTACTGGGGCTATTGGTGGCAAATTTAATGTTGGCACCTCTGTTCCTGTTGCCTATTCCCAGTGAGTTTGCTTTCATCAAACCGTTGACTGCAATTTTGGGCAGTATTCTCTTCGTATTTTCTGGGATCAACCTGGCAGATACCCATGGGCGGGCATTGTTGCGTCTGATTAATCCCAACAGTGTCGAAACGATGTTGGTCGCAGAAGGAACCCTAAAACCTACTAGCACAAAGGTTTTAGATACCAGTTGCATTATTGATGGACGCATTCAAGATCTACTCAGCACCGGATTTTTAGAAGGGCAAATTCTGGTGCCCCAATTTGTTTTGCAAGAATTACAACAAGTTGCCGATTCTTCAAACGACAACAAACGGGTGCGGGGACGCCGGGGCTTAGATATTCTCAATCAAATGCAAGAATCGTATCCCGGTCGCATCATCATCCACCGCGCTGACTATGACGATGTGGCAACCGTAGATGCAAAATTGGTACGGCTAGCCCAAGAAATTAACGGCACCTTGCTCACCAACGACTACAACTTAAACAAAGTTGCCAGTCTGCAAAAAGTGGTGGTGTTGAATATTAACGACCTGGCACAGGCGATTCGCCCGACCTATCTACCTGGCGACACAATCGACCTGAAAATTTTGAAAGAAGGTAAAGAACCCGCCCAAGGCATCGGTTATCTCAACGACGGCACCATGGTGGTGGTGGAAGACGGGGGTGGGTATATTGGCGATGAGGTTGCTGTGGTGGTGACAGGAGCGTTGCAAACCTCTGCCGGACGCATGATTTTTGCCCGTCCACAAAACTCAGTCCCTGCTTAAGATTCAGGCTACTTCGGAGAGAGCAGCACCGCTGCTCTCTCTGATTGTTGCAACCGTGAATCAGGGTAATATAGCGATCCTATTCAATTTGTGAACCTGATCAGTTGTGGAAGCGCCCGAAGGGCGGGCGCTTCCACAGCTGATTTAGGATTACTATACCCAATTAAATAGATTTTTCGGCACGTCAATTTCAGTGGGGATTGGGCATTGCCAAATCCCTACATCATCTGTCGCATCCTCAATTGAAATGGTATAAGGAACGCGGGTGTATTGAGGTGTCATGCCCCCGGTCAAAGCAAGGACGCAATCATGCGGTTGGCCTGGGCTTCGTAGCCGCCACCAAATAAGTTGAAGTGGTTGAGGATGTGGTAGAGGTTATAGAGAATTTTGCGACGTTTGTACCCAGGTTCGAGCGCGTAGGTTTCGTTGTAGGCACGGTAAAAATCGGCTGGAAACCCACCAAATAGCTCAGTCATCGCAATATCAACTTCGCGATCGCCGTAGTAAGTTGCCGGGTCTAAAATGACAGGCTCTTCTAATTGGGTTACTGCTGCATTCCCTGACCACAAATCTCCATGAACCAGAGACGGATGCGGACGATGATCTGCCAATATTTCGGGAACCGACGACAGTAACCGATCTTCATCAGGGAAATGCCCACCCCGCCGTTTGGCAAGGCGAAACTGATAGCGCAGCCGATTTTCGACAAAAAACTCGACCCAACTCTCCATCCAGGTATTGATTTGGGGTGTAGAGCCAATCGTATTGTTGTGATCCCAGCCAAACCCTTTATCAATGGTCATGTGATGCATTGTGGCTAGCTTTTTGCCCATTTCTTGCCAGGAACGATGGGTTCCATAGCCCAAATCAAGCCATTCTAGAACCAGGTAGGCAGACTGCTCATCTGTGCCCCAGCAAATAGGGTAGGGAACTCGAATCGTTTGGGTGTTGGCAATCTGCTTTAGCCCCAGCGCTTCTGCTTCAAACATGCCAACCTGATCGGCGCTGTTGATTTTGACAAAATAAGCAAGATTTTTGCCCGGAGAAATTTCGCGATCGCTATCTACCAGTGCATAGGCTTGATTAATGCTACCGCCACCCACCGGACGCCGATGGGTAACCTGAAAGTCTTGACCTGTGGCACGAGTAATCTGTTCAGCAATCCGGTTCCACATAAAAGGCTAACAAGCTAACAATAAGGATACTTCTGTACGATGTCCCCTAAAAACTAGACCGGATCAAAAATTATGGTGTGATACACACGGCTGAGCTGCATCGCAACATAATTTCAACCCTTAAACTTCTTAGGATCACAACTTAAATAAAACCCGAACGTTTATTTTTGCAAGCGCGGCGACGCCGCGCTTGCAAAAATAAATAAATTTCCAGTTTCATTTAATCCCCGATCCTTAGTTTTGACGGAGTTAATGTTCTGACCTACATTTATCCCTGAATCTCATGCGTTTATGCTGGGGTTGCGCCCCCACATAATAATCAAAACCGATCCACCCTGTCCATTCTTGGAATTGTGGCTTGAATCAACCATAGTTCTTTCTTTTTGAGAGAGCGACGGCTCTGCCGTTGCTCTCTCAAAAAGAACTACAGGCTCATTAATCTGCAACTCTCAGGATCGGGGGAATTGAATAACCCCCAGTATGGTTTGGGAACGCCACGCGTGGCGTTCCCAAACCATCGTATAAGAGTGAGCACGAACCCAATGTCTAGGCGGTCATCCCAGATTTGAGCGTAACCGCACTGTAAGCATCTGGGGTCAAATACTGTTGCGCCGCATCTTGTAAATCTGCAAGGCTCAAATCTTGGATGCGAGCAGGGTAGTGGACTGCCGGAGCCAGATCTCCCACGATCGCCTGATAGTAGCCATACAACCCGGCGCGATCGCTAGGGGTTTCATTGCCAAAGACATAGCGGTTAGCCACCAGGGTGCGCACGCGATCGAGTTCAGCCTGGGTCACAGGTTCGGTTTGCAGCAGTTGGATATGGTGTGCGATCGCCGCTTCTACCTCTGCCAGATGCTCAACCGGCAGTTGGGCAGAAATGTAAAACACACCCTGAGTTACATAGGTCATGTTGCTGGCAGAAATACTGGAAACCAGACGTCGCTCTTCTCGCAGATCGCGTACCAGACGAGACGTGCGTCCCTGTCCCAAAATCCAGGCAAGCGTATCCAGGGCATAGGTATGCGCCAAATCTTTCATACCTGGCACCCGCCACGCCATGACCAAACGCGCCTGTTGCAGCGTGTCATCGACATACTCATAGCGGGTGATAGTGGAAAATGGGGCTTCTGGGCTGAGGTTTGGCAGGGTGGGCAGGCGATCGCTGATCACATCCGGACGATGGGATTGAGCCGTCTCAAAACTCGTTGCCACAATCTCGATCAACCGTTCTACCGGCAAATTGCCCACTGCCACTGCTGTAATCGACTGGGGTTGATACCAGGTGGCGTGAAAGTCTCGCATCTGTTGCGCCGTCAGCTGCTCAATCACCTCAACGGGGCCCAAGACCGGACGACGGTAGGGCAGTTGCTCAAACGCTGCTTCCATTGCCCGATAAAAGGTGCGCCGACGCGGACTATCATTAGCCCGACGAATTTCTTCCAAAATCACAGGGCGTTCTCGCTCAAATGCCGCATCTGGAATGGCTGCATTCATTACCACTTCGATCTGAAGCGGAGCCAGTTCGGCAAAGTCTTTGGGGGCAGTGGTGATATAAAAATGGGTGTAGTCCTGGCTGGTTGCCGCATTGGTAATGGCACCCCGCTGTTCTACCAGACGCTCAAACAAACCACTTTCAAGGCGAGCCGTGCCCTTGAAAATCATATGTTCTAAAAAATGAGCCATGCCATTGATTGGCTCAGGTTCTACGGCTGAACCTGCCCCTAGCCAAACACTGAGATTGACCGCTTCCACTGGAATTTGCTCTGCGACAATCGTTAACCCATTGGGCAAGCGATGCAGAGTCGGCGCATTTAAGGGGAGAGTGTTAACAGTTTCAATTAAAGTTCGGGTCATTCGATTTTTGCTATTTGACGATCCCTCAACTATCTTAATCGTCACTGTCAAAAACCGCAGTTCATTCAGTACATTTCCCGGTCTGCTCTGTCAGCGTGATCACTTCGATCGGGGTCTTAGAATACAGTAGTATCCTTCATGTACGACCTTTAATCCTGCTCCTTCAAACACTTGATAATTTAATTGTTTATTTTCTGGTGAAAAAGATAGAAAGGGGGCGCTGCAATACAAAAATCCTTTAGGGTTTAGCGCTTGCCTCAGGTCTTTCAAAAAAGCAGATATTTCGTGGGGCGATGCATAGTAATAGGCAAAACTGGCTCGGTTAAACAGGTTAAAGCACGTAATCACATCAAGCTTGCCATTCAGCGTTTTTAGCCACTCTTTGATGGCACCAAAATCCATCACGCGATGTTTGTAAGACACCTGGTAGTCGTAGATTTCTTTGGCATTTCCCCGTGGCTCAATCCCAGTCGTCTGTGCGCCCAAAATTTGTAATAGCTCTGCCCCAACGGGTGGGCGATCGCTATAAAACTGATCGGCTAAACTGGCATCTTCGTTAGCCGTTCCATAGGTCGATAAGGCACCACAACCGATATCTAAAACACTCATGCCGTAGAGAGGGCTAGTGTTCATGTAATCAAAGTCTTCGCATAATGTTCCAATCAAAAACAGCACATGGGGCTTAAGAATAGGCTCTCGGAACTCTACCTTATACCCCTGAAAGGCTGGATTACTGCGAAACATGCGAACAACAATCTGTTTTCCGAAGCTATTGAGGCTCCTTAATTTGGGATATTGACTCGAATAAATCTCCCAATTATCTGCCGCAGAAGCTCCGGTAGAAAACAGTTTTCTGAGTAGATCTTCAACCTTTTCAGCTTCTAAACGAATCTTTTTGCTAGAGGGTAAAATTTGCTGAACAGAAGGCTGATACTTATTGCCTCCTGATTTTCGGTAGGGTTTAACAGCCATCCTGATTCACCTGAGGCAAAACGGCACAAGCGAGTGAAGAAAATCATAGCCTAACCCAAATGGGATTTTCAAAATCTTTAACTTGGCACCAGTGCCGGTTTCGATCGTGAGAGCAGCGGCTGTAGCCATCCCACATGGGTATGAGAGGCGCAATCCAACGATGAAGTATTTTGGGCGAACCCACTTCATCCCGCCGTAGTCCTTCAAGATGATGATTTTTGAGGGCGCGGGCGAAGCTCGCGCCCTCAAAAATCATGACATCAATACCGTTACCCATCTTGCAACAGGACAGTGCTGATTCTGAGAATGAATTTGAACGCGAAACCTTGGATCGTGGATTAAATCGAATATTGAATCGTTTGGAGGGGCGAACGGCCGTTCGCCCGTACAACACATCATCGGAGTTATTTAATTCCCATTCCTTTGGTTTCGTATTCAAATTCATCCCGGTATTCAGCTATGCCTGCAACCGTAAGGGGATTGCCCTAAGATTTACAGAACGTTACGCAAAAGATGAATTTTGCGGATGCCAAAGCTTTAGACTTTATAACAAATAGACCCTTGCAGATTGTCATCAGTGGTAGTGAAGTCCTCACTCCCTACCATCCCAAGGAATTAACGTGCAAAAGAGGTTTAATTAAGAACTTGTCTGAAAACCAAAGGAGAGTAGTGTCGATGGCACTGCTCTCCTCCAGTTTCCAGGGATGCTTGCAGTTGTTTTAGTCAGGTTTAAAATTCTATGTTTCCAACCCATCGCCCTCGTCGTCTTCGTAGCCATCCCCAACTGCGACGGATGGTTCGAGAGAATGTGTTGACCACAAGCGATCTCATCTACCCGTTGTTCGCTGTTCCCGGTGCAGGCATCGCTAACGAAGTTCGCTCCATGCCAGGTGTTTACCAGCTTTCGGTAGACAAGATTGTAGAGGAAGCGAAGGAAGTCTACGATCTGGGCATTCCCGCTATTATTTTGTTTGGGATTCCCTCCGAAAAAGATGCCGAAGCAACCGGAGCCTGGCACGATCACGGGATCGTCCAACTGGCATCTCAAAAGGTCAAAGAGGCAGTCCCCGATTTGATCGTTATTGTCGATACGTGCCTATGCGAATACACGTCACACGGACATTGTGGCTATTTACAAGTCGGAGATTTAAGTGGTCGAGTATTAAATGATCCGACCCTGGAATTGTTGAAGAAAACGGCTGTGTCTCAAGTCAATGCGGGTGCTGATATTATTGCCCCGTCTGGCATGATGGATGGGTTTGTTCAGGCAATTCGCGATGGCTTAGATGAAGCGGGTCATGAAGATACGCCAATCCTGTCCTATGCTGCCAAATATGCCTCTGCTTACTATGGTCCATTCCGGGATGCGGCTGAATCAACGCCCCAATTTGGCGATCGCCGCACTTACCAAATGGATCCAGCGAATGGTCGCGAAGCGTTGAAAGAAATTGATCTCGATATTGCTGAAGGCGCGGACATGCTGATGGTGAAGCCCGCCCTGGCATACATGGATATTATCTGGCGTGTTAAAGAAGCCAGCGATTTACCCGTCGCGGCGTATAACGTCTCTGGAGAATATTCCATGGTCAAAGCGGCGGCGCTCAACGGCTGGGTAGATGAAGAACGGGTTGTTCTGGAAACGTTGATCGGCTTCAAACGTGCCGGAGCCGATATGATTTTGACCTACCATGCCAAAGATGCGGCTCGTTGGTTAAGTGCTTAGGGTCACAAATTCTTAACCTGTCACTTTTTTCGAGAGAGCGATGGCAGAGCCATCGCTCTCTCGAAAAGAATGATTCTTTTAGAAGCTGTCCCGACAAACGATTAGCAGGGTTGAGTATTCCTGCCCTTGGGTCAGGAACACTTAACCCTGCTAAAAATCAGATAGATCATAGTCATCGGGTACCGTATCGGTCGT
Source organism: Calyptranema fuscum S582 (assembly GCF_055793305.1). Lineage (NCBI taxonomy): Bacteria > Bacillati > Cyanobacteriota > Cyanophyceae > Oculatellales > Oculatellaceae > Calyptranema > Calyptranema fuscum. The sequence continues at coordinate 23,881 of NZ_JBSLYH010000059.1, read as the reverse complement.
ATTAGGTTTTAGCAGGTCGTTGGCTGGGCGATCGCTGCTCCATGCCCACCACACCGTGCCACAGGGACAGGAATAAAACTCTTGCCATTTGCGCCGATGATCTTCGGTAAAAACGGGCGATCGCCGGTTAATCCAGACTTTTTCTGCCTCCAGTGACGACAAGCTACATCGGGGGCAACAAAACTCTCTGGCATGAAGCGCTGATTGTGTCCAACTGGGTGAAATCGGTTCAAATGCTTCCATGTAATCAGATACGGTTGCGTAACGGAAAATTTTCTTAGGATCACACCTTTAATCGTTCGGATCTACAAGACGTTGACGTTTGAAAGCGCAGCGTTGCTGTGCGGTCAAAACTAAATCGTCAATTTTGTTTAATCCACGATCCTAAGACCTCCCTATCCTAACAACAGACTTCGTCGGAAATCGGGTTTTTGAAGCTCGAAGCCATTGTGTAGGGCAACGCGTGCCAAATTTTGCAGGGAAACCACGTCACTCATACCGGGTAACGAACCCAGAAAAATAATGTGCCGCTCGTCTAACCTTGAGCTATTGTTGACTAGAACATATCTGGTAGTCCTTAAAGGAGCACCGATTAATGAACCTGCCATGCTTTTGGAGAGAGGCGGCTCCGCCATTCTGTTAAAAAGCATGGGGTTTTATGCAATCCTCGATCCTGGTACACCCAATTAAAAGTTTTGCAGGGTGTAGAGGGGTCAAACCTCCTCTTAGAGGCGCAGCCCCCAAACCCCCTATTAAAAAATTTAGTGTTTGCAGCACCAGTGCTTGAGAGAAAGACAGGTTGAAATGGGTTATCGTGCACGTTTAGCCCTCAGTCCTGATACACTCAACACCATTCCCACAAAAGTTGCTATAGTTTTTAGACCATTTCCGTCACTAAACGTTGAGGGTTCACTACCTATCAATTGCTGATGAGACCATGATAGATTCGATCGACGATATCGCCAGACAAGCTCGACAAGGCAGTGTGTCAGCGATTATTCAAGTTTTAAACGATAAGCTGGCTGACTCTGGTGTCCGTACCAGAGCAATTTTGGCTAACAGTGTTTTACAGCTGCTTTGCGAAGCTGCAACGCCAGAACAATTAGAGCAACAACTCTTGGTTGAGCGGGTTCGGCAAATTTTAGAGTCCCTTCATCCCCGCAATATTCGTCGAATTAATATCAACAGTCGAATCGTGCGTGAGCAGCAATTGCTCTGGCTAGATGAAATTACTCGCGACCCAGAAAATCAGCTACTTTGGTCTGAGGAAATTGTGCTGAGCAAACCCAATCTGGTGCAGCAATGGCTCCAAGATCGGCGAGATAGCAGCCTCGAATCTGCCCGTTCAGCCTATCCCAAAGCGGTCGCTCCTCGAAAAGATAAAGACAAAGGTCAGTTTGTCCGGGGCATTATTGGGGGAGTCAGTTTAAGTTTGCTGCTGCTGTTGCTGGGGTGGGGAATTTCTGATTGGTTGGGGCTCGATCTGGGGAGTCAAATTCAAGCCTTTACCAGCCGCAAGCCTGAAGAAGCTGAATCAGAAGCCACAGAAACACCCGCGCCCAGCCCTAGCCCGGTTGCAACTCCCGTTGTTCAGCAAGACCCATTTGTGCAAGCTGTGCGTTTGGCAGAACAAGCGGTAGCAGATGGGCAGCAAGCCAAAACCCCTGCCGATTGGCTCGATTTGGCAACCCGCTGGCAACGGGCTTCAGATTTAATGGCGCAAGTGTCGCCGGATGATGGGCGCTATGTTACAGCTCAGAACCGCATACTGGTCTATCGACAAAATAGCCAGTCGGCGCTGGCAATGGCAGAACAGCTGAATTCCCAAGCGGGGCAAGCCACCAATTAGCCCTGCAATTCAGACGGATAAGCATGATACTGAACAAGATGTTTGCTGTATGACGATTCGGATTGGAAATGGCTATGATATTCATTGCCTGGTGCGCGATCGCCCTTTGATTTTAGGCGGTATTGAAATTCCCCATGAATTAGGGTTGTTAGGTCATAGTGATGCCGATGTGTTGACCCATGCCATTATGGATGCGATGTTGGGCGCACTGAGCCTGGGAGATATTGGGCATTACTTCCCTCCCACCGACCCCAAATGGGCAGGGGCAAATAGCTTGTTGCTGTTAGAACAAGTCAATCACCTCATTCTCAGTAAAGGCTGGAAAATCGCCAACATCGACTCTGTGATTGTGGCAGAACGTCCAAAATTAAAACCTCACATTGGAGCAATGCGCGATCGCCTTGCCACCACACTGACACTCGCCCCCGACCAGATCAGCGTCAAAGCCACCACCAATGAAAAACTGGGGCCCGTTGGGCGAGAAGAAGGGATTGCTGCCTATGCCGTCGCCTTGTTGATTGCCGCAGAGGCTTAAGCCAGGGAGATGGATGGGGGCGAGTGGCGTTGCCACCCGCCCCCATCCATCTCCTCAGGAGCCAGATTTAAATCGCGGCAGAGCCGGGGGTTTGTCTTCCTACACAATTCAAAAGAATCGAATATATTAGAGTTTGAATGTAAATAGCCTTTAAGGGAACTATGCCTGTCAATTTAGCTCAAGATCCTGCTTCGATCTGGCTGGCAGCTCAAGATAATCTGGCATTGCAGCAGGTCTTTGAAGGGGTTACAGCAGAGAGTTGTCCGAGTGCCTTTAATTTTCATATCCACACCATTTATTCTGACGGCAAACTCCACCCTGAAGCTGTTGTAGAACAAGCGATCGCCATTGGTTTGAAGGGCTTAACAATTACAGACCACCACAGTGTCAGCGGCTATAAAATTGCTCAACACTATCTCGAAAAACAGAGAGAATTGGGGCATCAATCCCTTCCCCGGCTGTGGACAGGCACTGAAATCAATGCCAACTTGCTGGATATTGAAGTCCACTTGCTTGCCTATGCGTTTGACCCCGATCACCCTGCTATGCAACCGTATCTCCACCGGCAAGCACCCAAAGGCAACGATTATCAAGCCCAAGAAGTGATTGCAGCCATCCATGCTGCCGGTGGCTTAGCGGGTCTGGCACACCCTGCCCGATATCGCCTCTCGTATGCTGCCCTGATTCCGGCGGCTGTCCATTTGGGTGTTGATGCGGTTGAAACGTACTATGCCTACACCAACCCCATCCCCTGGACACCCAGTGTTCAGCAAACTCAAGCGATTAAACAATTGAGTGATGCCTTTGGCTTGCTGAATACCTGCGGCACTGATACCCACGGGGTTAATTTATTACAACGGCTTTGATGGTTGTCGCTATTGCACCACCTGGATCCGAGAAACAAGGAAGCGATCCATCCAGGCTTCTAGATAGGCTCGGTTTGCTTTTCGTTGACCGGGATCGGTGGTGGTTAATGGATGAGGCGCTAACCCCTGGATGGCGGCTGTAGTGACGCAAAACATAGACTTCTGAAAGGTTTCGCAGATCTTGACGCGCAGATCGCTTTCGCCCCGTAAGCCTTGTTGATAAATGGTATGCAGATAGTCGGGCAAAAAGTGTCGCATATCTTGCATGAGCTGAGTGGGCGGAATCCCTGCACCCCCGATGGGCAACGGATCGGCATACAACGCACCATAGGTAAAATCGCTCTGATACAGCGGAATTTGCGAGGCTTGGGCATTGTATGAAACCGTTCCAGGGAATGGCGTTCCCCGGAAAAAGACCGCTTCGACGTAGGGCACTGCGGTATCCATCAAAAAGGTCAACCCCAGCGATTTTGGCAGAATGTCGTAGATTTGATCGCGAATTTTAACCTGGTAGACGATCGGTTGGTTAGCCGCATCGACCAAGCCGTCTAAAATATGCTGAACCACCTGGGGAATCGATGTAATTTCGCCCGCATCATAGCGATCGCTCAACGATAAAAACATATCGCTCATGACGCGCCAAAACTGACCCAGGGCACTGTAGTACGCCATTTGCCGAATTTGCTCGGGCACAAATTCGGGGAAGGCTCGATTTAAACCCAGCATCAAAGGATTGCCCCGGAATTTTGCCTGAATGACAGGGGCGATCGCCTGACTAAATTCGGGCGATGACAGATAGGTATCTAAGTTTCCGCCGCCATGCCAGAGCATCGCTTTCATACAATATTCGGCATATTCAAAATTGATCCGATCGTGCCACCAATGGCGGATTAACTGACTGACCGAAACCTTGCCATTGAAATACTTAAAAAATGGAAAGAGGACTAAAAATTGATGCTCGGAAATATAAAGCAGGTTGCGCGAGTAGGCATCTAATACTACCCCATAGCTTTTGAGAATACCCACGACTTCTGTAACGTGTTGGGGGGAGTCGTGCAGCAGCGTTCCACCGCTTTCCAGGCGGTAGATATATTCGGCTAGCGGGTGCTTAGATGGCTTAAGGGTGTCAACGCTCGACATGATTTTGATGTTGAATTGCGATAGGTTCTGAGGATTGGGGAAGTAAAGACGAAAGCGGTAAGCCAGGGGCGATCGCCGCTTCGGGAGGCGTGATCCGCCCCTGGTCGGTCACAAGTGCGGCGATTTGGGGTTCGATCCAGCGAATCATCCAATTGGGCTGTAATCCCAAAATCACAATCAAACTAGCCAGGACAATGCCCGGTATGCGATCGCCCCATTTTACCTGGGGAATCTGAGCCAGCTCCACCGGCAGCCGACCAAAAAAGACGCGATTGACCATCAATAGAAAATAAACGGCTGTTAACCCCGTTGCCACCATACACAATAAGGTTTGCAGCGGAAAGATAGGAAAACTGCCCCGGAAAATCAAAAATTCTGCGACAAATCCCACCATTCCTGGAATTCCGGCACTGGCCATGACGCCCAAGATCATCAGACTGCCAATTAACGGCAAGCCCCGTTCGGGATTGAGCAATCCTCGCAAAAACGTGACATCGCGACTGCCTGTTTTTTTACCGACCACACCAACGAGTAAAAATAACAGCGCAGAAATCAATCCATGGCTAACCATCTGCAACACCGTTGCCAACAAACTCAAGCGTGTAGCAGCGGCAGCAGCGAGTAAAACAAATGCCATGTGGGCAATTGAGGCATACGCGACCACCTTTTTCATATCTTGTTGGGCGATCGCACAGGAGGTGCCATACAACGCACTCAGGGCTGCCCAGGCCGCCAGCCAGGGAGCCAATAACGCCCATGCATCGAGAAACAGACCCAGACCAAAGCGCAATAACCCGTAGGTACCTAATTTCAACAGCACCCCGGCTAATAGGATGGAGACGGGCGTAGATGCCTCGACGTGGGCATCGGGGAGCCAGGTGTGAAAGGGGACAAACGGAATTTTGATGCCAAACCCAAGCAAAATGCCAGAGAGCAACAAAATTTGGGTGGCTAAGGGCAAGGTTTGCGATCGCAAGAAATCGTAGTTAAAGCTATGCGCCCCGGTAAACCAGACCGTTCCTAAAAAGGCAGCTAAGATCAAAACGCCGGAAACAGCCGTATAAATTAAAAACTTAGTAGCGGCATAGCCCCGTTTTTCGCCACCCCAAATCGAAATCAAAAAGTAGAGGGGAATGATTTCTAATTCGTAAAACAGGAAAAATAACAGTAAATCTTGAGCGAGAAAGGCACCACTGATGGAAAGGTTGAGCAGGAGTAATAGCGCGTAATAAAACTTGGGTCGGGTAATATTGCGATCGCTGCTGGTAATGGCAATGATAGTCAGCAGGTTGTTTAAAAACAGCAGGGGCAGCGATAGCCCATCCAGACCCATCTGGTAATTAAACCCAATCAACTCAATCCAGGGTAACGATTCTGAAAACTGCATTCCCGGTTGGCTAGGGTCAAACTGAGTGGCAACAAATACCGTCCACAGCAGCAACCCTGATGTCACAACCAGGGTTACCTCTCGGGTGCGACCGGGATTCCAAGCCTCGCGCCACAAGCACACTACAATCGTCCCTAGCAACGGTACCCAGACAAACGCACTGAGCATTATCGATATCCTTTAAATAGCCAGTTAATTCTATTAAATGAACGTTGTTCTACATCGCTCACCGGACGGGTTGATCAGAAGCCGCCCGTGAGCTGCTAAAGAGGCATTAAAACAATCGATTGACCGTGAAGAACAAAATCAAGCCAACGCTAACCAAGATCGTCAAAATATAAAACTGAGACTGCCCTGAGACGCTATAGCGCAACGCCTGACCGCTAAATACCGTGAAGAAGCCGACCAGATTGACAAATCCATCAATCACATAGCGATCGAACCAGGAGGTTACTTGCGCTGCCAGACTGACTAACCAGACTACTGTGATGCCGTAAAGGCGATCGATATAAAAGTCATAGGCTAGAAAATCTTGAATAAATCGCGTCGATTTTTGTACAGGTCTTGCCCAGGAACGGCGCAATTCAACCGTTCCACCGATCAAGAAACCCAGCAAACTGGACGCTAAGATCAGCGGCATTGCAATTTGAATCAGTAGCTCACCACTATTATTTAAAGGCGTCGTCGGACTTAGCCACAACGACCAACGATAGGGCACTAACGGGGCTAACAGGGTAATGATACTTAACGCCACCATTGGAGTTGCCATCGTCCATTGCACTTCTGGGGCGCGCCGGGTTTTGGCTTGGGGTGTTCCTAAAAACACCAGGCGAAACACACGGATCAAGTTCAGTGCGCTGAGGAAATTTGAAAGGCAGAGAATCACCAATAACCACCAGGGCACTTCCCATTGACCACTCATCCAGCGGGCAATCGTCCAGAAAAATCCCAGCGGAAATAGGGCTACAGAGCCTAAAGAGCCGACTACAAATGCCGTCGTTGTTGCTGGCATACGCGACCATAGCCCACCCATTTCGGTAATGTTCTGCCCGTTGGTGGTGAGAATTACAGAGCCAATGCTCATAAATAAAAGAGCTTTGGCAACAGCATGGGTGAAAAGAATCATCAGAGCAATATCAATTTGCCCTAACCCCACAGCAATAAAGACCAATCCTAAATAAGCACTGGTGGTATGGGAAAGCGTCCGTTTAATGTCGATCTGGGCGATCGCCATTAATGAAGCCCCAATCGTTGTCACGACACCAATCAAAATTAAGGCGTAAGACGACACCGGCGACAGGGTAAATACAGGCTGAAGCTTCACTAAAACATAGGCACCTGCCGACACCACCACCGAATTTCGTAGAATTCCGGCTGGATTAGGACCTTCCATTGCCTCATCTAACCAGAGGTTGAGCGGAAACTGGGCACATTTTCCCGTAGGACCAGCAATTAAAGACAAGCCCAGCAAGGCAGACGTAAGGGGCGGTAGCGGAAACGCCTCTGCCCACTTGGCTAAATCAGAGAAATTTAAACCTGCACCATAGCTAGAGAGCGTCACTAGCCCCATGAGCAAAATAATGTCACCCACCCGCTTGGTTAAAAAGGCATCTCTAGCCGCTGTGACAACCAACGGCTGGGCATACCAAAAGCCAACCAGCATATAGGTTGAAAGTGTTAGCAGTTCTAACAGCCCATAGCTGAGCAGTAAGGAGTCGCTGATGGCAATGCCTGATAGAGCGGCTTCAAAAAAGCCCATTAAGCCAAAAAACCGTGCCAAAGACCAATCTTTTTCCAGATAGCCCAACGCATAAACCTGAGCCAGTAAGCTAATGCCCGTGACTAACTCCATTGCCCCCAGACTGACAGGCGATAGCTCGATCGTTAACGTCAAGTCTAAGTCTGCTGCTTGCAGCCAATGGAAGACGAGCTGCAACGGTTCACGTCCCCAAACCAGCATGAACGCAATGGAACCGTGAACAAAGGACAAAACTGTCATGAGCAGATTGAAATACGCTGCTGGTCTTGGCCCGGTTTGACGAACTATCCCAGCAGACCAGGGCAGTGTCAAAAATGCCCCAATCAAACCATAAATAGGTATCCACCAACTCGACAAAAGCAGAAACTGAGCCATTACGAGCATCCTTAAAGCAGCAGAGAAGAAATGAGAGGTTTCCTAACCTCTCCAGAGAGACTATACATAAAGACTGAACAGTACCCTATATCGCTTTAACAGCTTTAGTGGCTTAGGAGTGGGAATTAAATAACTCCGATGATTTGTTGTACGGGCGAACGGCCGTTCGCCCCTCCAAACGATTCAATATTCGATCTTATTTAGTCCACGATCCTTAGGAATATTAGCGGGTTATACGAGACAGTAACATTCCCCCAACAGCTTAAAAGCTTGTAAATAAGTGTAACAATACATGGGACACAAACCGATCCACCTGGCTCTGTCAGACCGATAAAATAATTCGGTGACTATTGCGATGAATCAGTCGGTGAACAGAGGCGATGGTTTACATATCTCAACACAAATTGATGAAAGCTAAACAAATAATTAAAGCTTAGATTTTTATTAAGGGAATAGTAACATCTTGCTGGAGTCGGACTCTGACAACTCATCAAAAGTCTACAAAGCTTGTCCCTTGAGGATGCATTGAGATTAGGGTCAGCATAGAGTTGAGCAGTCTTGGGAATTCACACTCTTGAGACCCTACTCGAACAATTAGGAGAAAGGTTGTTTTTTGTGTGCCCGAAGCGTTTGAAAACCTGTGGTTTACCAAACTCCCTTAGCAGTCCCAGATGAGGGGTAAGGCGATTTCTAGAAAAGATCATCCCAGCACATCGTGGAGGCAAAACATTCCGACATTGAACGGCTCATTAGAACGGGGTGCAGGGGTGGAACCCCTGTGCGGGGGCACAGCCTCCGCACCCTTGTCCTAACCAGACCTGCGGCGGCTGTAGATGTAGAGAAACATTTTATTTTCAGAAAATATCGTAACGATCCTTCGGATACAGTAATTTTTTTAAGGGTATGAATGAGACAAGACCTATAACCAACCTCTGCCCATCTTAGACCTTTCACCTATGCAATCGAATCGTGATATCTAGTGTCTGAAATTTATAAATTTTGTTACTTCTTGCAACAGTTCTCATAATCACATCCAAGAATTGTAGTGCGTCTACGTCCAGAGATCATGTCTCAGATCAATAGCGTTGCGATCGCCCTCGCATCATTTACCAAACATCCTACCCATGTCCGTAAAAGGTCGAAGTTGCCGATCTGATTTAGTCCATGCTTTTAAGAAACGTAAACCAGGCAAAGTTATATAACATTAAGGAATTTAGACGCCAAAAGAACTGATAGCGATTCTCAATAGCGTGACGTAGTAATTGTTGTGAGAGAACCACTCTCCGCAAAGCTCTCACATCGCAACCATCATCTATCCCGGCACAAAACGCTATTGACTAACATCACGCTTGACCCGTGCTGGCACAATAGCAACCTGAATCGGAATGCTCTTTAGAATTGCTTAATAAACGACAACATTTTTTGAGGATAATACTCCCGGATTTCCTAAGCTTTGTAATCAAAGCGATCGAATTATATCTTTAGAGATCGAACTAAAAATATTTAGCGAAGTCTGCTTCATTTTCCACCAAAATATTCTTAATTCATGCTTAGGTGAAATCGATTAAGCTTTTCATGAATTTATTTTCAACTGATAGAATAGGTTGCTTTTTTGTAGCCAGTTTTTTTGATGCAAAGCCGACTTCCCAATTCAAGATTTACTTTTTTCTCAATCTATGTATTCACTAAAAACTAGGTGGATAGGGCAGTTTATTTGAGCGACCTAAAATAATAAGACAAGCGCTTTTATCCGCTTTATGGGTGATATGATTAAAGATTATAGTTGCAGACAAAAATCTCACTGGAACGGGGGAGGGGAGCGATCGCCAACCAACTCTGCTCAACAGCGAGGTCAAGCTTGTTTATAGCTAAAGCTTCATGTCTTAGGTACAAAAGGGTTCAATGCAAAGGTTCAGGTGCAGAAGGCATTACAGTGATCCTTAACGTTTGCCAAGGGTATCTTGTTTTTTAGTCTTTAGTGTCTGCAAAACCACTCTAAAAAGACTGAAGAAGATAGGAGATTGGGGACGTAACAGGGAGGTAAATTGCCAAAAATATAGTTTTAGTTTATGTCAGTCATTAGAAACGATCGTCCTGGTTTATGTTGCCAAGGGAAGTACGACCCCTGTATTCTTAAACTTGGGAATTTTACAGTGCTTCCTGAAATTTGATAGTGGTCCTCCGCTTTCAAAATTTTCAGGTGAAGTTTAGTTTGCTAGATGGGTTTTCTCTTGCAGGAGATGGAACATGCCAATTGCTGTTGGAATGATAGAAACTAGAGGCTTTCCTGCTGTTGTTGAAGCAGCAGATGCTATGGTAAAAGCCGCTAGGGTGACACTGGTCGGGTATGAAAAAATTGGGAGTGGGCGCGTTACCGTGATTGTTCGGGGCGATGTCTCAGAAGTACAGGCTTCCGTTGCCGCAGGTGTTGAGTCTGCTAAGCGGGTGAATGGCGGTGAGGTTTTGTCTACCCACATCATTGCCCGTCCTCACGAAAATTTGGAGTATGTTCTGCCCATTCGCTACACAGAAGCCGTAGAACAGTTCCGTAGCTAGTCTTGGAAGGTTAATCCTCTCTAAGTCGCTGGTCGGTAATTTACCACAGCGAAATTTATAACTCACAACTCTTGATATACTGCATCAGCTTATAAACTGGAAATTTTGAGGGGTTGGGTTGACTCCCAGACTCTGTTCTAGACACCTAAGTTTATGCCCTGTGGCGGTATAGTTTACAAACACAAATTGGAAGGGAGAACAAAATGGCAATCGCAGTTGGAATGGTAGAAACCTTAGGCTTCCCCGCAGTTGTTGAAGCGGCAGATGCAATGGTTAAAGCAGCTCGCGTCACCTTGGTCGGTTACGAAAAGATCGGGAGCGGTCGCGTCACCGTGATTGTTCGGGGTGATGTTTCCGAAGTGCAAGCATCCGTTGCCGCTGGGATCGAGAATGTTAAGCGCGTCAATGGGGGTCAAGTGCTATCCACCCACATCATTGCTCGTCCTCATGAAAACCTGGAATATGTCCTGCCGATCCGTTACACCGAAGCGGTTGAAGCCTTCCGGGAAAGCGTGAGTGGCATTCGTCCAATCAGCCGCTCTTAAGATCCGATGCAGATTGCTAAGGTTTGCGGAACTGTAGTCAGCACCCAAAAGGAACCCAGCTTGAGAGGCGTTAAGTTTCTCCTGGTTCAGTTTCTTGATGAAGATGGTCAACCTTTGCCGAAATACGAAGTTGCAGCCGATAGTGTCGGTGCAGGTGTCGATGAATGGGTACTTGTCAGCCGTGGTAGTGCTGCTCGGCAAGTGCCCGGAAGCGAATCTCGCCCGTTGGATGCACTGGTTATCGGAATTATTGACACCGTGAGTGTCGAAAATCGTTTCTTATACAGCAAACGAGATCACGATCGATAGACGTCTCCTGATTTGGGTTTGCGGTGTGAAGTTTAGCTTCATGATGGCTGAGAGTAATGCCTCTGAGATAGAGGTTTAGCGATCGCTGGCAATAGTGAATTGAGGATGGAGTTGGGTTGGTGCGGGTTTTGGGTTGCAAAATGAACGGTTGATCGGGCTGTACCCATTCAATCGATCAATCACTCGTGCGATCGCACATCGCACCGTTCCCCTCTCTCTTTAAGAATCGAGTCAAAAAGCCTCAGATGGAAATTGCACTCCTAAAAACTCAAAGGTCAAAGGTTTTGATCGGGCTTAGCTTTTTGGCAAGGTTTGATTGTGTGATATATGCAGGAGCTCGATCAGGAGAAATATAAGTATGATGGCAGTTCAAAGCTCCGCTGCTCCCCCTAGTCCTTGGTCAAAAACCCTGGCACAACCGACGATTGATAAAGCGGCATATGTTCATTCCTTTTCCAATATTATTGGGGATGTCTATGTCGGGGAAAATGTATTGATAGCACCCGGAACATCAATCAGAGCAGACGAGGGAAGTCCCTTTTATGTAGGTGATGGCAGCAATATTCAAGATGGCGTAATCATCCACGGACTTGAACAAGGTCGTGTTTTGGGAGATGACGGTCAACAATATTCTGTTTGGATTGGCAATAACACATCGATTACCCACATGGCATTGGTTCATGGACCTGCCTATGTGGGGCGTAATTGTTTTATTGGGTTTCGCTCAACTATTTTTAATGCTCGTGTGGGTGATAACTGCATCATCATGATGCATGTACTCATCCAAGATGTTGAAATTCCGCCTGGAAAATTTGTGCCATCGGGTTCGGTGATTACGACTCAGCAACAAGCCGATCGCTTACCCGATGTGCGTGCAGTAGATGTTAAATTTGCTGCGCATGTTACAGGAATTAATCATGCTCTGAAGTCTAGCCAGCCGCGAGTGAAAGAGGTTGCTCGCATCAAGCCAATTCGTAATGAGATGGAGGGAACTGACAAAGTGAATCGCTCTAATAATTATGGTTCTGCTAGCCGCCTCAGCCCTGAGGTTGTTGGACAAATACGCAATCTGCTAGCGCAAGGATATCGCATTGGAACAGAACATGCAGACAGGCGTCGGTTCCAGACGAGTTCGTGGCATACCTGTTCACCCATTCAAGCTACCCGTGAATCTGATGTGATCGGTGCTTTGGAAGCTTGTTTGGCAGAACACAGTGGCGAATACGTCCGCTTGTTTGGCATTGATACAAAGGTCAAGCGCCGCGTATCTGAACTGATTGTTCAACGACCGGGTGAATCGCTCAATGGGAGCAGTGCGCCCAGCACTAGCTCTTATAGCCCTCCGACCAGTGGCGGTAGCTACAGCCCAGCGCCTGCGGGTGTGAGTCCAGATGTGTCTGGTCAGGTACGGCAGTTGCTATCTCAAGGCTATCGTGTTGCCGCAGAATATGCCGATCCTCGTCGGTTCCAGACCAGTTCGTGGAAGACCTGCGTCCCCATCGAGTCAACCCGTGAGTCGGACGTCATATCAGCGTTGCAAGCTTGCATGGCAGACCATGCAGGAGAATATGTGCGCCTCTATGGGGTCGATACCAAGTCCAAGCGTCGCGTCGCTGAAGTGATTATTCAACGGCCAGGCGATAAGCCAGGTGCAGGGGGTTCATCCTATTCCGCACCTACGAGTTCGTCTTATGCGCCGTCTGGGGGTGGCAAAGCTGCCTCCGGAAGCACTCGCTTAAGTCCGGAAGCCGTGGCTCTGGCTCGTCAGATGATTACCCAGGGATATCGCATTGGGTCGGAACACGCAGATGCCCGACGATTCCAAACTAGTTCCTGGCACTCTTGTTCGTCCATTCAATCGACTCGCGAGGCAGAGGTTTTAGCTGCCTTAGAGGCTTGCATGGCAGAGCATGGAGGTGAGTATGTCCGGATGTTTGGCATCGATCCAAAAGCGAAACGACGTGTTTCGGAGCTGATTATCCAGCGTCCTTAGGCAAATTTTATGCGTCCAGTGCCGTTCAGTGAGTGTCTCTGTATCTTATGACTGAGACTCACTTTTACCAGAGTGGAGATGTAACCATCCACACAGGCGCGGCGATCGCTCCTGACGTGCTGCTTCAAGCCGATCCAGGCAGTCAGCTTGTGATTGCGTCTGGGGTTTGTATTGGTGCGGGTGCCGTATTACATGCTCAACAAGGCATGTTAGAAATTGGCGAAGGGGCAACCCTTGGCTCTGGTGTACTGGTCGTTGGCAGTGTTAGGATTGGGGCAAAAGCTTGCATTGGGTCAATGGCAACAATTTTTAATCGTGCGGTTGCTCCAATGCAGGTCATTCCAGCAGGCGCTTTGATTGCAGCCGATGGCTTAGGGGACGATCTCCCGTCATCATCGACTGCTACGTCCGAGACCGTTGCTCCTGAGGCAACGGTACCCCTAGAGCCGAGTCTGCCAACCGAGGCAAAACAGGAATCGACCGCGAATGCGAGTGTCAATTCTTCATCCTCTGGTTCGACTTCACAGGTCTATGGTCGGGTTGCGTTTGAGCGCTTAATGGTGTCACTGTTTCCTCAGAGACAATCCTTAAATGGCATGCCTCAAGACCCTTCATCTCCCACTGAACCATCAACTCAGTGACGTAACTGAAAGACTGAGCCTGCTCTATGGGTGGGTTCCGGGTTGGGACGGGCAAACGTGACTGAGTCGGTTTGGCAAGGGCTTTAGTGGAGGTTGAAGATGGATGCACGGGACAGCGGTAGCATTCAATTGAGAACAGAGACGTCGCGATCGCGAGATTTTAGCGACATGGCGTTGGGCATGGTTTCAGCCCAGAGTTTCCCGGCGATCGTCGGCACTGCCGATATGATGCTGAAGTCCGCAGGCGTAATGCTGGTCGGGTACGAAAAAATTGGCAGTGGGCACTGCACCGCTGTTGTGCGGGGTGGGTTGTCGGACGTGCGGATTGCCGTTGAAGTGGGTGCAGAAACGGCTGAGCAATTTGGACAGTTTATCTCTAAAGTCGTGATCCCTCGACCGCTGCCTAATCTGGATGCAGTTTTACCGATCGGCAGCAAATTGGCACAATTGGTGGAACAACGGGGTTATAGCCGGTTGAGCAACCAGGCGATTGGGTTGCTCGAAACCCGAGGGTTTCCAGCGATGGTTGGGGCAGCCGATGCGATGTTGAAATCCGCAGATGTCCAGCTAGCTGCCTATGAAACGATTGGCGCAGGTTTATGTACGGTGATTATCCGGGGGCGAGTCTCGGATGTGACGATCGCTATTGAAGCGGGGATGCATGAAGCCGAACGGATTGGTGAACTGCATGCGATTATGGTGATTCCTCGCCCACTCGACGAATTGGAAGACTCCTTACCCGTTGCCAGTTGTTGGTTAGATCAGCCGTTGGCATTGCCGATTGATCTGAAAGAAACGGCAAAAGAATTGGTGGAAGCACAGCAAGAAATCGAAGAAGACGCTGCCCAACTCCTGGAATTACCCGATTTACAACAGCTTGCCTCACCCCTGGAGCAGTCGAGCGATCGCTTACCTTCCTGATCAGTGAATTACAGACATCACTCGTTAGGATCGGGGATTGAATAAAACCCAATGTTTTTTGGAGCGATGGCGAAGCCATCGCTCCAAAAAACATAGGTGAATTAATCCTGACTGGCGTTAGGGACTTTCAGATCGCAATTCAGAAACAGGCATATCCGCCAAATCTTCAAGCTCAAATAAGCTCAGCAGTTGCGCCCAGTCGTCTGAAAATGTTGTTCTATGGTGCGCCAGTTGCGTTAACGCATCGTACCAAATTCCAGCGTTGGCATAGGCAACATAGTGGTCTTGCGGCGATGCGGCTTCAAGTTCCTGGTTTAGCGTCGCAGACGGCTCAACCCGTTGAATCGAACCACTGACTTCAGTCAGATCCATACTGCCAAAACTGGCATTACAAACCAGGGTCAAATGCCAACTGTATTGCTGGTTAACCGCTAACGGTTGCTCTGTTTCGGGTAATTGAAACCCAACGACACTGGCAGTTTCGGGTAACGTGATGGTAATGGGCTGGTTATTTTTTAGAACGGGGAAGCCATCCTCATCCAGCAACATAAATTGAACCGAAAGATCCGTCGCTGAACGACCAAACGGCAGATAAAACCAGAAGGTTGGATGGGAAGCAGTGGTTAACCCCAAATTATTCTCAGGGATTAACGCCATTAACGGTTCGTCGCTACTTTGAGTGACATTACACTGATCGCGAATGCCACCACCACGTCGTCGCCCGGAGGCATTGCCTTCCTGGCGTCGGCGCGTGAATAAAGACTGAATGCGTTCTCCTAGAGATTGTGCCTGGGCAGGCGGTGCCAGGACGATGTAAGGGAGGACATTGAGCACAAGTGCTAGCAGCACGCTGAACGCAGTCATCTGGCAACGGTGGGGCAAACCGCTAGGGGAAGGAGATTTTGAGGGGTGTGGCGATCGCATCCAAATCATAAGCTGGGGGGCTACGGCGAGAGAGCTATTGACTGAGTGATTGATGTGGCAATTGGCGTGATGAGCGGTTATGACAACCGTTGAAGGTTGGGACAGAGGACAATCCATACCGTTGAACCTCAAGCCCCAAGCAACTATCAATAGCTACCCAGAGGATGGCAGTCAATATATTGCTTCATGACTTTATAGCTATTTAACAGTAGCCAACGACCAATCCCTAATGATTAACAGATAACTTAATTTTTTGTGTCTGTCAGGATTTTCTCAGACTGTTGTAATGATTTTGCTGAATTGCCCGTGCGACCCGAGGAATGTTCTCGCAGTCGATAATTGAGATAGCCGACGATGGCACCTGTTAACACCAGTGCGATCGCAGGTGGCACTAAGGGCACCCAACCACTCTGGTAAACCAGTACCCCATAGCAGATCAGGTATAACCCGACTAAAGCGACTCCGCTTCCTATCAGTTGCCATTGCAATCGGTAGACTTGCCAGACAATGACCCCACCCACAACAGCCCAACCCCATATCCACAGGGTTTCTTCAGCCATTGACCACCACCAGATCAGCGCCCGTCCATCTAGCGTCGCACTGATAATCTGACTGACCATTTGGGCTTGCGCCACGACGCCGGGAAATTCTCCATACGGCGTGTTCCAATAATCAGCATCGGTTGACGTTTCTGCGGTGAAGCCGATTAAAACAATCCGATCTTTGACATCGGCTTCAGATAGTTGCCCGTTCAAAACGTCTTCCAGGCTAACGGTCTGTGCCATTTCATTCGGATCGCCATTCACCACCCGATAGTTCAACAGCGTTTGATAGCCGCGCAACTGATCATTCACTGCCTGGTAAGCGCTGCCCCACCCCAACAGTTGAGGAATAGACGTTTGACCAAACTGCATGTTTTGAACGTAGGCAGTGCCCTCTAGCGGTGACGTATAGTCTTGTCCTTCAGCGGCTAGATATCGACGGGCAAGCACCAGATTAAAGGCATCTCGGGTATTGCAAAATTCCGGGTCGGGCGCTTGCATGAGATAGTGTCGCCGCAGCATTCTGCCACCGTTGGCATCATCTAAGAAATCGCTAAACCCAACTTGTTGTATTGGAATTTCGGGCGCAGGACTGGCACCCTCAATGGTTCCTTGAGGGGTGTCATAGGTGTTTTTACAAACGGTAATCAGGTTCGAAGATCGGCGCAACTGATCGGCTAAGTCGGGTTGCGCAGCAAAATCTCGATAAAAATCAAGCCCAATCAATCGAGGCTGATACGGTTCTAAAATTTTGAGCAAATCCAGCAAGGCTGTATCGGGAATCGTTCCTTTCCCTGGTTCATAGTCATTGTTTAGGAAGCGAATGCTGGAGCTATCGATGCCGATAATTAAAAAGCGATCGTCTGGGGGTTCGCCAGGGCGTAGCCGCACCAGGTGATCGTAGGCGACAAATTCAGCCGATTGCATGACGCCAAAAAACCGGGCGATCGCGATCGCACAGGTAACGGCAAGGCTGGTCAACACAACCGATCGCCGTTTGATTTTGCGATAGGGCAATTCTCGGCTGGCGGTGATGTATTGCAGCTGAAGGGCTGTCGGGGTCGGTTGTTTGCCCGATGACTGTTGCAACCACTGGTCTGCGGCTAATAGTTCTTTTCCTCTGAGCAAAAAGCTATCGTCTTGATCTTCTTTTTGCCATTCCATTGCCCGCACCTGGTATCGAGTGTGCGATCGCACATGCTCCAGATCGGTTTCTAAGGTTCTAATTAATTCGCCAAACCTCGCCAGAAAATCGTCGTCATAGTTCTGAAAATTAAGCCCCTGGATGCCCGCTAAGGTGGCGGGCAAATCTGCGGTGGCTACATCTTTGTAAAACAGCGGCACAATGTGTTTGTGCAGGCGATGGGCATAGTCAATTTCTCTCAGGCAGATGGGCGAACTGACCGAACTGGGAGACACAATCAGCACAAGATGGTCTGCCTGTTCGATGCCCCGATCGACTTCTTTTTGAAAATCAGTTCCCGAAGCAATGCTTTCTTGCGCAAACCAGGTAAGTTTGCCCTGCATCTGTAAGGCATTGTTGAGTTTGCGGGCAAAGTCAGCATCGGTAGATGAGTACGAAATGAAAATTCCTGTGGAGAGTTCGGGCGGTTGTTGCAGGCTGGCGGTGATAAATTCCACCTGGATCGGCAGGGCAGGATGAAGCGATCGCCCCTTGGCAACGGCTAACCAGGCTTCGGTATGGCGCAAATTGTAGCCGCGCAGCAAAATGCTGGGGTTACGATTTTGGTTTTGCCACTTCAGTGCCTTGACCAATAGGTTTTTGTGCTGTTCGTAGTAATCTGCATCTTCATACAACTCGCGCAACAGGCGGTTAACGGCGGCTTGATAGGGTTCAACGTCACGGTGTTCTGTGAAATCAATCAGTTGCACCCCCTGCAATGCCTCCGGCAACGAGGCAACCGGCTGAGGCTCTTGTGAGGGTGCCCCCAGACGGTCATACACAGAGTTGAGCGATCGCTGCGATCGCCGTGCCCCCAAATCGGTCTGCGATTCCTTGGTGCGCAACGGAATCACTCGTTTATTTAAAGAAAATGCATAGGCTAGCTCTCGCTGACAGTTTTTGTCGGTCAGCGAATCCGGTGAAACCAGGTAAATAAAATTATCGGCTGCCTCAATTCCTTTATTGATAGCTTGTTCAAGCCCTGACCCCAACTGAATATCTGATTGATTTGTCCAAACTGTAAAGCTTTCTCGCAATAGCGTGCGACTAATTTTCTCGGCGATCGCCCGGTCTGACTCGGCATGGCAGAGAAACACCTGCGTCATTAGATTGTCGGCATTTTTCGTGCTTTCGCAGATGAACTCGCAATGTAAGTCGGTCGGTTCACAGGGCGCTTGCTCTCCCTTAAAGCGCACCTTTAACCAGTTTTCTGCTTGCAACCGTTCCTCTTCTACCAGCAAATCGTGCGACTTCTTTTGCTGGCGTTCCCAATCCAATGCTTTTGCCAAAAAGTAAGTGTGCTGATGCACATACTCTTTCTGCCGCTCAAAAATCTCTAGCAGCCCTGCCAAAGACTTGTCGTAATCATCAATGCCTTCCCGAAAATAAACCCAGTTAATTTTGCGAATGACGGAATGCATATTGATATGGCTGGAATGCAACCCCAACGCTTTATACTGCTGCCAGTCCGTCTCATCTTTTCCGGGATTGCGGCGTTGCCAGGTTTCCTGGCTAATCTCATCAACATGCAGCAGGGGAATGATGCGCTTATTCAGACGCGCTGCCAACTCGATCTCTTTGAGGCAATAGGGCGAGTTGACGGCATGAGGAGAAATCAAAAACAAAAACTGATGGGCTCGTTCAATGCCATCATCAATCTGATTTTGATAATCTACCCCCAACGGAATATCGTTCTGATCAAACCAAATTTTTAGACCTTGTTCCGTTAACTGTTGATGCAGCCATGCGCCAAACGTTTTACTGTCGGCTCGTCCATAGGAAATAAATGCATCATCAAACTTGTGCATTTTGCGATTTTTGAAATTGATTAAGGCTTATTAGGGTTAGCCTACAATACTTCTTCGTCCAAAAATATAGACGACGTTGCCCATTTGGGATGAGAATTTGAGCCTGAAGCCAAAGGGTGTGAGAGAACCCGCGCTCCGCGCGGGTTCTCTCACACCCTTTAGCCTAATCAACCCTTCGACTGTTGTATTCCTGATGAGAGAGCGACAGCGGAGCCGTCGCTCTCTCATCAGGAATTACAAGCCGTAGCGTCAGCAACCGTTACGATGCGTAAACTTTAGATACGGAGGGTTGCCATTATCTTGCAGATCAAGGTTTTCCTTTGTGATCTTGGAACTATAGAAGCAACCTATTTGTGGCGCGATCGCCGTTTTAGTTATGGCTACCTTCCCTAATTCCACGATTCCATGTCAATCTACCCGAGTGTCGGTCATTGGCTCAGGCAATGTGGGCGGCACACTGGCACAGCGCATTGCTGAAAAAAATCTAGCCGATGTGGTGTTGTTAGATATCGTTGCCGGTCGCCCTCAAGGGGTGGCGTTAGACCTGCTAGAAGCCAGAGGCATTGAAGGTCACCATCGAGAAATTCGGGGGACGGCTGACTATGCTGATACGGCTGGGTCAGACATTGTGGTGATTACCGCAGGGCTACCGCGCAAACCCGGTATGACCCGCGATGATCTGCTGAAAATCAATGCTGAAATTGTCATTCGTGCCACTAAACAGGCGATCGCCCATTCTCCCAATGCCATCCTCATCGTCGTCACCAACCCCCTTGATGTCATGACCTATCTGGCATGGAAAGCCAGCGGCTTACCGCCGCAACGGGTCATGGGCATGGCAGGAATTCTCGACTCTGCTCGATTTCAAACCTTTATTGCGATGGAATTGGGCATCTCTGCGGCAGATGTGCGGGCAATGGTGTTGGGCAGTCATGGCGATCTGATGGTGCCTTTACCCCGCTATTCCACGGTCAATGGCATTCCTATTACTGATTTAATGCCAGCCGATCGAATTGAAAATCTGATTGAACGTACCCGCAATGGCGGGGCAGAAATTGTAGAACTGATGCAAACAGGCGGTGCCTTTTATGCTCCGGCATCTTCTACCTGTGTGATGGTCGAAGCGATTTTGCTCAATCAGCCCCGGATTTTGCCCGTTGCGGCTTATCTGGATGGGCAATATGGGTTAACCGATCTATTCCTGGGCGTGCCTGCCTGTATGGGGTGTAGGGGTATTTCTAACATTTTGGAACTGACCCTGACGGATGCAGAACAGACCGCACTGCATCGATCGGCAGAGGCTGTTCGACGCACCCTTGAACCCTCCTTGGCGATGCTTTAAGAATTTTTTTACGCGTTGTCAACCCTCCTTCGTGTAAAGTTGAAGATACAAAGTTGTAAACGCTCTTGATCATTCTCGATGTTTGGTTATGATCTAGTAATGAAGCCGTGCATTTCTCTATCAGTCTAGGAAATTGTTTTTTAGATTGGGGTGAGCTTTAGACCGTGCTGAAGGAGCTATTTAATTAATGGACTATATAGAAAAGGTGCTGGAAAAGCTTAAGGAACTGGCTCGAAAGTTGATCGAAGCCTTGCTGGGTCCAGACATGCAGCCTGAGCCTGAGCCTATTCCTATCCCTGTCCGAGATCCAGACCTGCGTCGATAGTTTGAGATCAATACATTTTTTAATAGCCAGACTTACGCGATTTGTCTGCAAGAATTTCGTGAGTCTGCTAAGGTATAGGGCTGAACGCGCTCTATAAGACTTCATTCTGAGTAAATTTTTAATCTCGTGTAAAAGTTTCTCTGTCGGTTGGGAAGCTTGCCTCATTCGGCGATTGTGAACAGAGGAACGGGTTTTGCTGAGTATTTTAGTTTTACACGGACCAAATCTCAATCTCTTAGGTAAAAGAGAGCCTGGGGTTTATGGTACTGATACTTTAGAAAGCATTACTCAAGGGCTGGAGTCAGAATCGAGCAGTCTGGAGGTTCAACTCTCGTCCTTTCAGTCAAATCATGAAGGGGCATTGATCGATCAGATTCATGCGGCGATGGGGCAGCATCATGGGATTTTGATTAATCCCGGTGCTTTTACCCATACCAGTGTCGCGATACGGGATGCGATCGCTGCGGTTAATATTCCCACGGTCGAAGTGCATCTGAGCAACGTTTATCGCCGCGAACCTTTCCGCCATCATTCTTATATTGCCCCGGTTGCCATTGGGCAGATTAGTGGGTTTGGGGCAGATAGCTATCGCCTGGGCTTACACGCTCTGGTTGCCTATCTGAAGCGATCGCAGCAGCCATCATAGAAAATCGCAGGGCTAAATCATTGGGAATAGCTATAGAAAATCCCCTGGTTTTGTGGAGTCGTTGCACTGCAACGGCATGACAAGGCAGGGGATTTTGCCGCTGATCATCCATAAGTATCGCAAAACCCATAAATTTAGAGATCTGTAGTCGCTTAAATCCGCTTTCAATGCAACAATAATTCGGTAGTGTCGTAACACTATTACGTCTCCAAATTATGGACAATGGCATTGACCTTCAAGCAAGTTTTATCCAAGCCCTGATCGATTTAGGGGTACCTGCCGATCTATCGAAGTTGATCTGGCTTCCCCTACCCATGGTTTTAATGCTAGGGGCTGTAACCGTGTTGGCATTGGTGTCAACCTGGTTAGAACGAAAAATCTCAGCCGCCGCACAGCAGCGGATCGGACCAGAGTATGCAGGTCCTTTGGGGATGCTAATACCCGTCGCTGACGTTTTAAAGCTGTTAATCAAGGAAGTCACCACCCCCGGTCTGACAGACCCCTGGTTGTTTATCCTCGCCCCTGCCATTATCTTTGTCCCGGCATTTTTGGCATATTTGATTGTGCCATTCGGGCAACACATCATCATTACGGATATTGGTATCGGGATTTTCTTATGGATTGCCCTCTCCAGCATTACCCCAGTGGGGTTGCTGATGGCGGGTTATGCATCGAATAACAAATACTCTCTACTGGGTGGGCTGCGAGCCGCTGCCCAATCTATCAGCTATGAGGTGCCTTTGGCATTGTCGGTGCTGGCAGTGGTGATGATGTCTAATAGCCTCAGCACGATTGATATTGTCGAACAACAATCGAGCATGGGTATTTTGAGCTGGAATATCTGGCGACAACCTGTTGGCTTTATCATTTTCTGGATTGCAGCGCTGGCTGAAACCGAGCGGCTTCCCTTTGACTTGCCTGAGGCAGAAGAAGAGTTAGTCGCTGGCTATCAGACTGAGTATGGTGGTTCTCGATTCATGCTGTTTTATGGCAGCTCTTACGCCAACCTGGTGCTATCGGCACTGGTGTTTGCGGTGTTGTATTTGGGTGGCTGGAGTTTTATCTTTCCTGCCGAATGGATTGCTGGCTGGCTGGGCATTAGTGAGACAACCCCCTGGTTGCAAATTATCACTGCCGGGTTGGGCATTGTCATGACCTTGTTTAAGGCATATTTGCTGGTCTTCCTGGCAATTTTGCTGCGCTGGACGGTGCCCCGTGTGCGCATTGACCAATTGCTAGACCTGGGCTGGAAGTTTTTATTGCCAATTTCGTTGGTCAATTTACTGGTTACCGCAGGGCTAAAGTTGGCATTCCCTATGGCGTTCGGTGGCTAAAGGATAGCTGCGTTGTCGCGTTTCGACTTCGCTCAACGCTCTGTTCTTTAGATTCCAATACTTCTCGGTTAGTACTGTTAAGCTATAGATCCCCCCACCCCCCCTTCATAAGGGGGGCTTTCAACCCAAGGCGGGGAAAGGATTCCCCCCCTTTTTAAGGGGGGCTAGGGGGGATCGGAGCAAGGGCTTAAAATTCTTAACCGAGAGGTATTGCTTTAGATCTCTGGTATCTTCAAGATGCCGGGGATTTTTTGCTAATTTACCGACGATCAAATAACCAACCATCGCCAATCATCGCCTCTAATCGCTGAACCAATTGGGGCAAAAAGATCTCTGGATTATTTACGCCTTGCTGGGCAAACCAGGCATCAAATGCCTCTTGCGTCTCTATGCCCTGCGCCGCTGCTGCCGCTGCCAGCATTTGAGCGCTCACCTGCTGCAATTGTGCTAACTGGGGATGTCCCTGCCCTCGCTGACTGCAAAACCACAGGGCAGTGGTTGCCAGCAATGCCTCCAGGTCATCCCCCTGGGGCACGGCGTTAAACAAGGCTTTGAGCAGGTCAATAGTATCGGTCAACGGGGCTTGAATCTTCAGGCAGAGCCAGATCGCCTGTGCCAGGTAGATTTGACGGTTGATTTCATCGACGAATCTAAGATTGTCTAGAACCGTTACTAAATCAATATACGCGCTTGCTTGCCCCAAAGCTGCTGCTGACTGTCGAAGTAGCGTTGCTGCCCGTTGAATGTCTCCCTGTTGATAAGCGGTGGTTGCCATGTTATTGAGCGTGGCGGCGGTGCCTTTGACATCGCCAATGCGCTCTGAAATTTCCAGATCTTGCTGCCACAGCGTCAGGGCGCGATCGATGTCGCCTTGCTGCGCGATCACCCTTGCCATGTTAGA
>NZ_JBSLYH010000058.1:0-40667 GCF_055793305.1 Calyptranema fuscum S582 | reverse complement strand
TTTCCTGTTATGCGTGAACTTCGCACTACTTTAGATGAACAAGCGTATCTAAGCCTAATTGCCAGCATGGTTAAGGAAGGCTATCGCCTCTTCGCACTCCGCGATTCAAGTGTCATTGTTTCTCTCGCTGGCATCACAATTTTGACCAACTTTTCGTATGGACGCTATGTTTGGGTTCACGATTTAGTGACAACAAGCAGTGTTCGTTCAAAAGGGTATGGTAGTCGGTTGCTTGAATTCGTGGAAGAAGTAGCCCGTCGTGAGGACTGTAAAGTTGTAGCACTGTCATCAGGATTAGAACGTGCCGATGCTCACCGCTTCTATCAAAAGCAAATGAATTATGACAAGACGAGCTACGTATTCAAGAAAACGTTGTCGTAGACATGAGTTTCGATTATGGTTCGGTGCGTGCTGTCCCTTCTCGATCGTGTTCATACCGACGTGCGACGTTGAACGGGGGTAGCCAATCCTCCCGACGACACATCCAGAGTTCATACGTGGGTGTCACTTGATTCGGCATATCGAAGATGCCAGCAGGAATTTCGATTTCGTCAGCAGAGCGACCGAAGACCGAGGAGCCGCAAACTGGGCAGAAATAGCGATCGCGATAGTTAGACACCGTGCCAGTGATACTGACTGCATCGGCAGGAAATATCGCAACAGTATTGAATACTGCCCCGTGGTGCTTGCGGCAGTCTAGACAATGGCAAATGCCCACCCGATATGGTTCAGCCGCAATTTCCAGGCGAACTGCTCCACAAAGGCACCCCCCACGATACTGTACCTCTTTCATATGTCCTCCATCATGCGTTGCTATTTTGATGAGATAGGGAGTTGGTTTGTAACAGAGGTACTCTCCTAACTCGAATTTTCACCAAATATAGGGCAATAGCTTGTATTGCACACGTTTGATATAAGCATCGTAGCCGCTTAATTCTTGTTTCAGGAATTTTTCCTCGAACACAATTCGCACTGCCAGCAAGATAATTGGAACGATCGCAAACAAAGCTGCGGCATAGGATTCTAGCCATAAAGGCATCCCAATCATTAGCAACACAGCACCTGCATACATGGGGTGGCGGACAATACTGTAAACTCCGGTATCAACGACTGTTTGATGCCGTTCTGCCTGATGTTTTACTACCGGAGCCGCGAAAGTATTTTCCCTAAAGGAGAACGCAATCATCCACCACCCTGTGGTAAACAGCAGCAAGCCCAATCCCGAAATGATCGCACCGGGTTTCCCCAACAGATGAAATCGGAACACATCCAGAGGAATAGTGGCAACTAGACCAAAGAAGGCGAGCACAAACACGCTGATGATAATTTTGTCTACCAGAGGTTGCCCCTGCTGAATGGGCGGTTTGAGGCGTTCATTCCAGAGTTCTTCATTCTCTCGAAAAGCAATGAACATAGTTGCGATTACACTTACTGCAACTATCCCTAAAAAAATCCAGGCACGCCACCAGTTCAAGGTTCCTGCGGGTAGAAATAGTAACCCACCAAAAATGGCAAGATTCCCTAAAAGAGCATATAGGACTTTGAGAATAAACATCGTTGTTCCTCCTTCTCCTAATCCCTAATAAACTGAGTGTGGCGTACTGGTTTTAGAAACGCACTAGCCGAAAGGATAGTGCTTCCTGCTTACAATACTGTGTCCGCTATTCATCTCGAAGGAGTAAAGTTAAAGTTTCAATTTTCTTCGCGATCGCCCTTCAAGGTGAATTGCATAAGTTCTTTTGTATTGCTATCGTGATGACACCTCTCTACAGCCCGGTTCTCCAATGCGCTGCACTGGAGATGTCCTCACAATTCTACACAAGCAAGCAGAGGGTGGCTGGGCGATCGCTCGTGATGCAAATTTGCTAGTTGCTGAATCACAAACTGTCAACGAATGAGAACTTCCTATGTCTGAGATGCCGAACATCGTCAACATGAACGACCTGGAGTGGAAAGAGTCCCATCACTCAGAACATTACTCAGGCTGGTCTAAACGCTTGACCCCTTCTATGAATCGCAAGGAAGGTCATATGGGAGTCGTGGTGGAGCGGTTAAAGCCGAAATCACTTTCCTGCCCGTTTCATTATCACGTGCATGAAGATGAGTTTTGCCTGATCCTCAAAGGCAGGGCGATGTTGCGATATGAAGATCGCACCATCGAAGTCAAAGAGGGGGATGCCATATCCTTTCCTCGTGGTGAACGGATTGCCCACCAGTTTTACAATCACACCGATGAGTTTGTAGAGATTTTGATGATGGGAGAAAACTTGCCTTACGAAGTTTGTTACTACCCCGACTCGGACAAGTGGCTATCGCGATCGATAGGCAAGGTTGGAAAATTTGAAAGCACGGATTACTGGGCGGATGAACCCGACCCGCCAGTTATCAAAGTCCAGGAGTGATTGGAATATAGGGGGCTATTTGAGCCAACCAGAGGGAGAAGGATTTTGAAAAAGAATTTGATTTTGATCGCTTTACTCAGCTTTCTACTAGCGATCGCCTCTCCACAAGTTTCAGCAAGGGAAACCTGGTCCTATAACCAGTTTATGCAAGCGGTTGAGCAAAATCAGGTCGAAAAAGTTACTTTTACGAACGATCGCACACAAGCCCTGGTGATAACGAAAACAGGTGAGACGGTGAACGTTAATTTACCTAACGATCCTACCCTTATACAAAAGCTAGATCAGGCAAACATTGACATTTCTGTTGCCCCAGCCAGAGAGAGCGATAGCGTGTTAAGCGGAATGCTGAGTACATTGCTCATTCCCGGAGTCATTGTGCTTTTAATGCAAGGATTTTGGCTATGGATGCTGATCGATTGTGCAACTCAGGAAGTTGCAGAAGGTAATACCAAGATTGTGTGGGTTATCATCATCCTATTAATCAACTTCGTGGGTGCGCTGATCTACTTCTGGGTCAGAAGACCTCAACGTTTGAGGGAGTTAAGACATTAAGAATCACCAATAAAACATGACGCGCTCATCATGTATAAGTTCACCGCTGCTTCAGAGAGTGAATGGATTGTGTTTGGCTCCGCCCGGCCCGCATACAGCAGCGAGAAAGTCAACGAGTGGATTGAGTTTATGCAGAGCCAGAAGATCAAGCGGGTCTGCTGTTTGCTCCCTGAATCTCAACTCGCTCGCTATACCAATCTGCTTGACGTTTATCAACAAACGTTTGGAGTAGACCAGGTATGCTGGGCACCGATCGAAGACTTTTACTATGCCAATGTGCCTTAAAGAAAACTCCTGCCATAACGGCAAGCATTTTCTTTAAACATGGAGCGGCAAATATATGCTTTATTATCAGTCAGCGTGAGTGCTCCTTTCTTACATATTGGGGCACGTTGGCATGTCATCTCCAATGAGTAACCTTGCGAGACTGGGTAATGCCTCACCGTAAGTGGGGTGAATGTGAACCGATTGTTCCAGCAACTGCCACGGTGCTTTCGCTTCCATTAGTGACAGAAAGACATGCACAATTTCAGATGCCTCGTATCCCACCAATGTTGCCCCAAGAATCAAATTTGTCTGGATGTTGATGACCATGCAGTAGAAGCCTAGATCGTGTCCCCACTCAATGCTGCGGGCGATGTGAGACATTGGCAGGGTTACTTCGCGGGCAGCAATGCCCTGTTTCTGGGCCTGCTCTAGCGTCATTCCCACTCGGCCTACTTGTGGTTCTGTATAAACGGCGTAACCTAAGACGCGATCGCTCCGGGTCCGGTGTTCGCCACACAGAATGGCTTTCAAGCGACGGTAATCCTCCCAGGAAACATGAGTGAAGGCAGGCTGTTTGGCAACGTCTCCGATCGCATAAATTCCAGGGCAAGTCGTTTGAAACTGATCATCAATTTTAATAAATCCTTGGGCATCTAATTCAACGCCTGTCACCGCAGCATTTAATGCGACCGTATTAGGTTTTCGTCCAGTCGCAATCAGCAAGGCTTCCCCATGGAGTACTTCGCCATTATTTAGCGTTAGAGTAAACACACCGTTGGTATAAGTAACCTGATGAATCGTTGTGTTGAAATGCAGTCCAATTCCATCTTGCTTAAACGCATCCAACAGCACCGCACTAACCTCAGATTCTTCTTGGGCCAGCAGGCGATCTCCCCGCACAATCAATTCGGTCTGGCTGCCTAACCGTGCGAGTCCCTGCCCCAGCTCCAGAGCAATATAGCCTCCGCCAACTACGAGTAACCGGGGTGGAAGTTGCTGTAAATCAAAGAAGTTTCGATTGGTGAGATACGGCGTTCCCGCTAAACCAGGAAAGTCAGGAATACTGGAGGATGTGCCTGTGTTGATAACAATGATGGGAGCCTGCACCGTCACGCCACCACCGCTGACTGTCCGTTCTCCGGTGAACGCAGCTTCAGCACAGATGACTCGCACCCCTGCACTCTCTAGGCGTCGTTGGGTGCCCTGGTTAAACTGACTGCGAATACCACACACCCGCTCCATCACCGCAGAAAAATCGACCTTGACCTGCGTGTGGATGCCAAGCTTTACGGCTTGTCGAGCGCGACCTGCGGCATGGGCAGCGGCTAAAAAAGCTTTAGACGGCGTACAGCCATAGTTAATGCAACTGCCGCCTAACGCATCGCGCTCAAATAGAACGACATTCTTACCCGCTATGGCAAAGTCAGCCGCAAGTGGAACTCCACCCTGACCGCTGCCAATCACGATCACATCTGGTGTTTCCATGGTTACCTCTGTTGATAGTAGGTGATGACAGTTGGTCAAGTCCGACTGGCTTTGATTAAATCAGGGGCCTTCTCGCCAATCATGATAGGCGGTGCGTTCTGGCAGAAGGGTACCCTAGCCTAAGTTAGAAGCAAGGGCTTAGTGTTTTGGTTTGAGGCTGCAAGCATCGCTATGTTCTCACAGCTTCGGCAAAGGCAAGGCTCCGGGTAGACCCAAAATTTCGTCACCGATCTCGGCAGAAATGCGTTCAAATAGTGCCATATCTGGTGCTGCTATTTCATCCCGTGTGCCGACTTCTGCAATTAGCCGAGCGAAGCTACTGGGTGCAGCAACAATCAATCCACGAGCAGGTCGATCGCTGAATACGCCGATCGCGTGTGGGGTGCAAGGAGAGATCAAAAAGCTTTCACCTGCACTGAGTACAAACTTGTTTTCATCTGCCCAGATCGTGAACTCTCCTTCTAGTACATAGAGTTGTTCCGAATAGCGCCTGTGGCGATGCAGAGGTGTTTGTGTACCCGATGGGAAGTAGCCTTCGATCAGATCATACTGACCGCTAGTTGTGGTGTGATCGGCAATGATATTGAGACGAGAACCAAAAAACCAGAAAGATTGAGTCATGGGATTGCTCCGATTAATGGATGGAAAATGTCTGCCACCGATCGCCACTTTCAAAATTTCCAACTCAGAGTTAGGAATACCTTGATCCAGACGTGCAATTCTCTCTACCTAAGGCAGTGACTTGAACGCAGCGCGCATCTTTTTACTGAAGAGATGCGGCTGTTCCCATGCTGCGAAGTGTCCGCTCCACAACTTAGGCTCAACCCGCTCAGTAACTGTCAACATCAATGACAGCTTTGGCGAACTCTCGTGGCGATTCTTGAGGTAGGTTATGCCCGATGCCACCTTTGATAGTGCGGTGCAAATATTTGCCCGAAAATTGCTGGGTGTAGGAATTGGGGGCTGGGTGCGGCGCACCGTTGGCATCACCCTCTAGCGTGATGGTAGGTACAGCGATCGGGGGGAATGTGGCCAGCCGCTTCTCCAAGTCGTCATACTTCGACTCGCCTTCGGCTAGACCCAGCCGCCAGCGGTAGTTATGAATGACGATGCTAACATGATCCGGATTGTTGAAGGACGTGGCGCTGCGATCGAACGTCGCGTCATCGAAGTGCCATTGCGGTGACGCAATCTGCCAGATCAGCTTGTTGAAATCGTGCCGATTTTGTTCATAGCCGAGCTTGCCGCGTTCCGTCGCGAAATAAAATTGATACCACCATTGGAGTTCGGCTTGCGGCGGCAGGGGTGTTTGGTTGGCTTCAGGGCTGCCGATCAAATAACCACTTACGGAGACGAGCGCTTTGCAGCGTTCGGGCCAGAGCGCCGCGATAATGTTGGCGGTGCGTGCGCCCCAGTCAAACCCACCAAGGATTGCCTGCTCGATCCCTAGGGTATCCATTAGCGCGATGATGTCGGCTGCGATCGCCGACTGCTGCCCATTGCGGAATGTCTCGCTGGTAAGAAAGTGCGTCGTACCATAGCCGCGCAGATATGGGATGATCACCCGGTATCCCGCTGCTGCTAACAATGGGGCGACATCGCTATAGCTATGGATGTCGTAGGGCCATCCATGCAGAAGGATGACTGGACGATCGTTCGCGGAACCCATTTCAGCGTAGCCGACATTCAGGACACCAGCATTGACCTGCTTGAGTGAGTCGAACGACGTGTTGGTCCCCGACTTCGTGATGTCCAGAACAGCGGGTTTTGGTTTGCTCGATTGGGCGATCGCAGAACCGAATCGACCTAACTTTGTAACCGCAATGGTCATAGCCGCAATGCCCAAAAAGTGGCGGCGCTGACGGTTGATTTTTTCAGACATTGATCGTTTTCCGATTGAATTCAACTCAACTTGCTGAAGCGAACTGCCCTCAAGCCGTGACTTTACTGGGTGTGAGTTCAGCAGTATGCAATTTCACAAAGTCGTACAGGTTCGTCGGAGTCTTGCCCGTCAGCCGGAACAGGTCATCCGTCATGCGGTCATATCGTCTCTGAGCGTGAAGTTCAGCCATCACTGCCAGATGGTTGACGAGGTGCGCTGGCACCCAAACTCCCGCAGCGTATCAGTCCATGCCGAAAGCAGTACATCACGATGATTGAGCATTGCTACAATTGCGTTCAGATGGATTGGGCGGCGATCGAAGTTTTAGAAGTACCAGCGACGAACACAACAGATTTTGTACGGGCTTCAGCGTAGCGATCGGAATGCCGTCCTGAGTTCCTGCGTAAAAATTGTTGGCTGCTCCCACGCTGCGAAGTGGCCGCCTTTTTCGACTCGGTTATAGTAAATAAGTTTGGCATACGCCTTCTCTGTCCAGCTTCGTGGGGCTGCATAGATCTCATCAGGAAAGACACTCACGGCAACCGGGATAGCGACATGCTTAGGGTCGAAAAAGGCAAACTTATTTTCCCAATACAGACGAGCCGAAGAGACAGCCGTATTCGTCAACCAGTAAAGCGTGATGTTGTCGAGGATGTCATCTCGCGTAAGTCCCTCAAGCTCTCCGTCAAAAACACGTGCGATGAGCGCGTGGCTGCGTGCGTCGTGGTCGAGCATCCATGCCGCCAGTCCGACTGGTGAATCTGCAATGCTGTACAGCGTTTGCGGGCGGTTCGCCATCTCCTGAGCGTAGCCAAGCCCGTGCTTATAGAAAAAGTCGAGCTGATCCCATGCGTTCTTTTCCTCGGCAGAGAGTCCAGATGGCGGTGGGTCACCGAACTTGAGTGCTTTTGCAACATCGGCTGGAACAGTGGCAGGCATGTTGGTATGAATGCCGAGCAGCCCTGGAGGTGTCAGCAGGGCCATTTGCTCGGTGACGGCATTCCCCCAGTCACCCCCTTGCGCCGCAAAGCGCGAGTATCCAAGGCGCTGCATCAGCACCACCCAAGCGCGTGCGATACGGGCGGGTTCCCAGCCAATCGTGGTCGGCTTGCCTGAAAAGCCATAGCCCGGAAGCGAGGGAATTACGAGGTCAAAAGCGTCCACTGCACTACCGCCATGAGCCGTGGGATTGGTCAGGGGCTCAATAATCT
Organism: Calyptranema fuscum S582; assembly: GCF_055793305.1. Lineage (NCBI taxonomy): Bacteria > Bacillati > Cyanobacteriota > Cyanophyceae > Oculatellales > Oculatellaceae > Calyptranema > Calyptranema fuscum. Next base: position 32,868 of record NZ_JBSLYH010000058.1, on the reverse strand, counting down.
TCAGCTGCTCGATGATTGAACCGGGCCACCCATGCGTGACGATGAGCGGCAACGCATTTTCGTGTTTCGATCGAACGTGAATGAAATGAATGTCTAGTCCATCGATCGTGGTGATGAATTGCGGTAGATCCTTCAGTTTTGCCTCAATCTTGCGCCAGTCGTAATCGGTCGCCCAATAGCGTGCGAGTTTTTGCATCGTCGCGAGCTGCACACCCTGTGACTGATCGGTGACCGTCTCCTTTTCGGGCCATTGCGTTGCTGCAATGCGGCGACGGAGGTCGTCAAGTGGCGCTTGCGGAATGTTGATGTGGAAGGGGCGAATTGTATTTGTGTCGGTGGGTTGCGCAACTCCGGATTGAGTCATGGTGATCTCCTTGGGGTTTGTTTGGCTCGATTGGGCGTTAGCAGCACCGAATCGACCTAGCTGTGTAGCCGCAATGGTCATAGCCGCAATGCCCAAAAAGTGGCGACGCTGACGGTTGATTTTTTCAGACATTGATCTTTTTCCAATTGGTTGAATTCCTAATCCTGTTTACTGGTCGTTTAAGCGAAGAATTTCTTCCATATAGCGATCGGCGGCTATGGCAGCATCCTCAGGAGTGCAGCCCTTCTGACGTGCATACAGGTAGGGCGCATACCAGTCCCACCAGTGATGCTGGGCGTGCGTTTTCTCATAGTGGTCATGGTGTTCTGCCGTCTCGCGCAGAAGGGTTGCCAGGGTTGCAACGTCTGCTTCTGGAGAATTCCACAGGCAATCGGGAAGCCGCAGATCGCTGCTCATTTTGTTTTCCTTCTGGTTAGTCAGTTTGATGTTTAGATAGGTTACGTCTCATGTTTCTGCAATCGCCCCATGCATACTACTGAATTTCTTTGAGTCAACCCGCAACTTAAATGTGCATTCGTTGATGAAAAGTACAGTGATTTTATTGAGCAAATGATTTTGTTCCTACAGTAGTTTGCAGTTGATGTTCGAGCTGTAGAATTTCTGCTGCTCGCTCCCCGATGATCACGCAGGGAGCCATCGTGTTCCCAGTCGTGATTCGTGGCAGAATCGATCCATCTGCAATCCGGAGATTGTCGATGCCATACACTCTCAAGTTGCTATCCACCACCGACATAGAATCTCGCCCCATTTTTGCAGTGCAGGTTTCGTGCCAGAAACTCGTCGCCGCATCCCGGATAAAGCGTTCGAGTTCGGCTCCTTTCAAATTACCGGGCATCACTTCGCGCTTGACGAACGGACGCAGTGGAGCCGAGTTGCCAACGTCGCGGCAAAGTTCTACACAAGCGATCGCGGCTTTGAGGTCATCCGGGTCAGACAGCGTGTTGGCATCAATCAGAATTGGGGCAGACGGATTGGCTCCCGTCAAGCGCAAGCAACCTCGGCTTTTGGGCTGGGCAACGGCTCCAAATAGCGTCCAGCCTGCGGTGGGTAGTCCAAAGCGGGCGGCATTCTCGGCACTGGATTTGGGCACCTCCGCCTGACAGACAAACAGGTCTGGGCTGTCCAGACTGGACTGGCTGGTCGAGAAAAAGATCGCCTCTGATAGATTATTGCGCGGGGCGATCGCGTCTTGATATTCCCAGACACAATCAAAAGCAACATGGTCTTGAAAATTTTGCCCCACACCGGGAAGGTGCTGCACGACCGGAATGCCCCACCGCCGCAACTCGGCTTCATCGCCAATGCCGGATTGCATCAGCACCTTCGGTGTATGGATGGCACCCAGCGACAGCACAACTTCAACTGCTGCACCAATCTGATAGATCGCGTCCCGATAAGCGATCTCCACACCCGTGACTCGCTTGCCCTGGAAGGTCAGCCGCGTCACCAATGCCTGACTGAGAACTGTCAGATTGGGTCGATCCATATACGGGAAGACGTAGGAGCGGAAGATCGATTCGCGCTTGGCATTGCGGACTCGCACGTCGCTGATCGCCGCCCCCTTTGCCGCTTCCATCATGCGACCATTGGGATTTTCAAACGTCGGAATCCCGATCGATTGCGCGGCTTCAACCGTTGCGGGGGCAAGCGGGTTGGGGTCTGGTGCAGGCTGCACAAAAACAGGGCCTCCCGTACCGCGATACATTGGGTCTGGTGCGCCATGCCAATCTTCCAGACGGCGATATAGCTTCAAGACGGATTCATAGCTCCAGGCAGGATCGTTGGCTTCAGCCGCAAAGAGATCCCAATCGTGTTTGTGTCCGCGTGCCCAAACCATGACGTTGATACTTGATCCACCGCCGAGTACCCTACCCATCGAAAACGGCAGCGATCGCCCGTTCACATGGGGATTCGGCTGCCCTTGAAAACTCCAGTCGCGATCGGTGCCCAGGTTCATCGGCCATTGATTCGCAGCGATGATGCTGGGTACATCATCTGTGCCTCCCGCTTCCAGCAGCAGAACGCTGACATCTGGATTCTCGGCTAGTCTGCGGGCAACTACCGAACCAGACGATCCCGATCCGCAAACAATAAAATCGTACTGGTGCCTTAGCTCAGCGGTGAGCCTGCGCTGGTTGCTGCGAACACGTTCGGCGAAAACATCGGGGCTATCCGTTTCACGTTGATCGTTCTTACGTTCATCTTCAAAGGACTCATCCTCAACATTTTCTTTCATTCTGCCTACCTCACTTTCAAAATCGAATGAACTGAGAACCCATCGTTCCCCTCATCGCTTACCTCACTGAAGAAAAGGCGGTTGGTGTCAACAACTCGTTGCTGATGTTCTGCACAAGTGGCCCCTCCTTCTCACTCTCCTTGGTAACCGCGAGCCATTCAGGGTCAACAAGGAATGCACCCCAACGCTTCTCGCGTTCAGCCATGCTGTCCCAGGCAAGCATATAGGTGAGTTGCTGGTTGCTTTCGCCGATCAGCGTTGTCCAGAACCCAGCCTGGCGAATGCCATGCTTTTCCCAAATCTGTATCGTGTGGTTTTGAAAGCGGGAAATCAGCGCTGGCAGTCGTCCGGGTACAGCGTGATAAATGCGTAATTCGTAGATCATGTCTGTGTTTCTTGTAGAATTGCGGGTGGGTGTGGGGTGTAGGGTGTGGGGTGTGGGGTGAAAGTCGCTATCAGTAAGGTTGGGCGATCGCACAATTTTGTTTGGAAGTGTCAGAGTTACAACCGTTTCCAATTGCATTAACCACACCCCATACCCCACACTCCACACCCCAATTAATGACCCGCGCTCTGACCACCATCGACGTGAAGGATTTCGCCCGTCACGAAGTTGGCTGATTCGAGGTAGAGGATTGCATCAACGACATCGGAAATTTTGCCTATGTGACCGACTGGGTGTAGGGCATCGAGTTGGGCATGGGTTTCGATCGGATGCATTGGCGAGTCGATGATTCCCAGCGCCACCGCGTTCACCCGAATACCGCGCCTGGCATACTCGATCGCCAGTGATTTAGTTGCACCATTCAGCCCACCTTTTGTTAGGGATGCAAGCACCGACGGTACGCCCGCGATCGCGTGGTCAACCAGACTGGTTGAGATCTGCGCGATATGACCACCGCCCTGCTTCTCCATCTCAGCAATGGCGAGTTGTGTAATGTGAAAGAAGCCCGTGACGTTGGTGCCCAGGGTCGCTGCATAGTCAGCTTCGGTGTACTCAGTGAACGGTTTGGCGATGAAGATCCCGGCGTTGTTGATCAGCGTATCAATGCGCCCAAATCGGGTTATGCCTTCAACGATCGCACGCTCGGCAGTTTTGCGATCGGCAATGTCACCGGACACCGCCACGATTCCATCATCGTCCGACGGTTGAATTGAGCGTGAGATTGCGACTACACGATAGTTGCGATCGCGGTATGCCTTAACGAGAGCTGCACCGATGCCTTGCGACGCACCAGTAATCACAGCAACTTTCTGTTCAATGCCCATATAAACCTCTATGTTTTTGAAGGGTTGGTGGAAAAAATTTATGCGCTGCGGAATGTCGCACCAGTTGGAGAACCCACAATGCCACCATCCACAAAAAGTTCAACTGACTGGATGTAGGACGAATCGTCTGAGGCAAGAAAAAGGACAGCTTTGGCAACGTCGTCTGGTTCTCCTAAACGACCCAGTGGAGTCGCTGTAGCCCATTGTGCTGAGCGCTCGTCAGTCTTCTCAGACGACGTAGATCCACGGCTCCAGATAGGGGTTCTTGTCGCTCCCGGTGCAACGATATTGACCCGAATGTTGCGCGGAGAAAGCTCAGATGCGATCGATCGTGCCATACCGCGAATACCCGCTTTACTTGCTGCATAGGCTGCACTTCCGGGATGTCCTAGTGAACCGATCACGGAACTGTTCAAGATAATGGAGGCACCATCGTTGAGCAACGGTAAGGCGGCTTGGACTGTAAAGAAAACGCTGGTGAGATTGATGCGAATAATGTTTTCAAACACCGTTTCATCAGCGCTTCCCATCGGTGTGGCTCCAGCAATACCAGCGTTAGCGAAGACGATATCCAGGTTGCCAAACCGTTGACCAATTTTGCTGAAAAGGTCAGCACGGGCATTGGAGTCTGTCACATCTGCACGATAGGCAACGGCTTTCGGACCCAGTTTTTCAACAGCCGCATCAAGCGTCTTCTGATCTCGACCCGTGATTGCCACTTCAGCCCCTTCGTGGATGAAGAGTTGAGCGGTGGCAAAGCCAATGCCGCTGTTTCCTCCAGTAATCAGTGCCTTCTTACCTTCCAGTTTCATAACACTCTCCGTTGGAAATCGAATGTGCGAATCTTGCATATCAGGCGATGCTCGCAGCCGTTACGCGCTGATCATGATCGGTACTTGTGGAGACTGGCAGCCATGCTTCAATGTCCTGTGCCATTTTCGTAGCATTGTTCTGGTACATGGCGATCGCGTCATTGCCGACGGGCAAATGTAGCGGCGGATGTTCTGCGTTAGCAAGTTGAATCATCACCTGAGCAAACTTTTTCGGATCACCGGGTTGGTGCCCGTGTAGCGCATCGGCTCCGCTCCGCATCGGTTCTACCGTTTCCTGGTAATCGTCGATAATCGTTTTAGCGGCAACATAGGATTCAGCGCTCAGAAAATCGGTCGTAAACAGACCAGGAGCCACTGCCGTGACATGGATGCCAATCGGTGCAAGTTCAACCGCTAGCCCTTTCGAGAGACCTTCGATCGCAAATTTACTAGATCCATACAGTCCCCAGCCCGGCACCGCATCGTAACTGAACAAAGACGAGATATTGATGATGTGCCCGGATGTTTGTTGGCGCAAATACGGCAATACGGCACGAGTCACATTGAGTAAGCCAAACACGTTAGTCTCATACAAGTTGCGGACTTCGGTATCCGAAGCTTCTTCGATCGCCGTAACCATACCAAACCCAGCATTATTGACTAGGACATCGATCCGCTCAAACCGGGCAACCCCTTGCTTGACAGCCGCTTGTACATGGTCTTCTTGAGTGATATCCATCTGCACCACGTAGAGATCTGGGTGGTTGTGTAGAGCAGTCGCGAGTTGTTCAGGTTTACTGCGGACCGTCGCCACGACCTGATCGCCGGATGCCAGGGCTGCTCTGGCAATTTCCAGTCCGAACCCTCTGGAGGCTCCAGTAATGAACCATACTTTTTGCGTTTTCATTGGATGAATTAGTTTTTAGGTGTTGCTGGGTGTGTGGATGTCCGATTACCGTCCGGGTGCGCGTGTCTTCACTTCCTGGAGTACCCAACCGTTGCCATCTGGATCACTGAATGAGGCAAAGGAGGCATAGTCGCGACGCTCTGGATCGGAACCCGTTACTCGTCCCTCAGTTCCGGCACGGTGGAAGATGCCGCCCGCGTCGTGGAACACCTCACTCACCTCGATCCCCTGATCGACGAGTTCGGCGCGGGCTGCTTCGATGTCGTAAACGATGAGATGTAGACCCTGAACTGAACCCGGTGCGGCTGATGTCACTCCTTTCCCGAAGATGATTGAACACTCTGAACCGGGAGGCGTTAACTGTATCACCCGAAAGTCTTCACCAGTAACAAAATCGGCATCCAGCCGCCATCCCAAGGTTTTATAAAAATCCTTGGAGCGATCGACATCGGAAACAGGCAATACTACCACTTCGAGTTTCATGGTTTGACCGTTTACAGGATTGCTACTCATCTTGATCTCCTTTAGGTTGATGAATTTGATGTTCAGATTGGTTGCTTTTTATCCTTCGGCGATGCGAAGCAGTTCCCCCTGCGGGGTAATCGCTCAATTCAGACCCTGTGTCCCTAATGACTTGCCGCCGTAATGGCTGCTATTAATTGCTCAACAGTCCAGCGATCGCGATAACGAATCCCCTTAATAAATAAAGCTGGTGCCGCTTCTACTCCACTTTGCTGTCCACTTTGAATGTCTGCAACGATGAGATCGACATGCACTCTTCTAGATAAATCTTGCAAAAATTGGGAAAGATCAAGTCCCAAACGATTTGCATATTCCACCAGATATCCGTTCTCTAATGCTTGTTGATGGATAAAGAGCATCTCATGCATTTGCCAAAACTGACCTTGCATTGCGGCTGCTTCCGCTGCTTCCGCTGCTCGTTGAGCATGAGGATGAATTTCTATCTGGGGAAAATGGCGAAAGATAAAACACATATTATTCTCGCCCAAAGAAGGCATTGACTCTTGTTGAGCCGCTTTAATCAATCGATAGGCGTTTGCGCTTTGAAAGCATTCATAATCTCCATACATGACGAGTACAATACTGGCACTTAGCACACCTTGAATGTGATCCTGGATTGAAGGTGGAACAAACAAGGAATTATGTGCACGATCGTCAGCCATCTTTCAAACCTGCCAGGCAAACTTAAACCTGCAACTAAGTTGCTGTTAGCGTTTGCATGAATTCACTATAGGAAATTGGTTTCTATCTGTCGCCCACTAAGAGTCTACAATTCGTGTGATCTGGGGATGGATGAAGCAATCCATCATAAGTGGAAGTTGGACTCCAACTTTAGTCGGAGCCTAAATCTCCACTAAAACATAATTTATAAACTAACAATCCCGCGTTTGACACCCACAATGACGGCTTGCATGCGATCGCCGACTCCCAACTTATTCAAAATATGGGTTACATGCGATTTAACAGTGCTTTCGCCAATATTTAAGGTCGTTCCAATGTCTTGATTACTCAATCCCTGCGCCATTAAACGGAACACATCTAGCTCTCGTTCACTCAGGACTGGGTTATTCATCCGCTCGACCAGTTTCCGCCCTACAACTGGAGAAACATACTGCTGACCACCATGAACCATCCGGATCGCATTCAAAAGTTCATTGGGTTTTGCATCTTTAAGCAAATAGCCCTGTGCGCCTGCCTGCAACCCTCGATAAATATCCTCATCGCCATCGTAGGTGGTCAACACAATAATTCGGGCTGATTTAAATTCAGCACAAATCGCAGTAATGGCTTCAACCCCTCCCATTCCTGGCATTCGCAAATCCATTAGGGTGATATCAGGCTGATGCTCACGATAACAGTCGATCGCCTGTTGCCCGTTCTCTGCCTGAGCAACCACTGTCATTTCTGGGTCATAGTTAACAATGTTCGCCAATCCTTCTGTAACGAGGGAATGGTCATCGACAATCAGAACCCGGATTGGGGTGTGGGGTGTGGGGTGTGGGGTGTGGGACATGGGGGATGGGGGGTAGGGTGTGGGGTGTGGGGTGTGGAGAAGTCAATTGTCTATCCCCCTTTGGAGGCTCTGACGGAGACGGGTGAGTAGGCGTCCTGCACTTTCACACAAATTCATTAATTCAGTAATGTCATCAATGTAGTTCAAACTATCGGCAAGGAGAAGCAACGTTTCTGGTTCTTTGAGGCTTCCATTGGCAATACTGAGGAAGTGAAGATACTCCTTACGATGATTCCGTCCATAGCCCTCAGCAATATTGGCAGGAACAGAAACACTAGCTCTACGAATCTGCGAAGTTAACCCATAAATTTCCTGCTTAGGCATGACTTCTGTTCCCTGATAAACCTCCTTTGCCAATCGCATCGATACCTTCCAAACCTCCAAATCACGATAACTCTCCAGTTTACCCATAACTCACATCCCCCACACCCCACACCCTACCCCCCCCACCCCACTACTACCACAATCTCTGTTCCTTGCCCAGGCTCGCTTTGAATCGCTAGTTGTGCACCGATCCGTTCTGCTCGCTCGCTCATTCCTAATAAACCAAAGCTGCCCAGTGATGAGATGCTGCCAATCCCAAAGCCCTGTCCATCATCTTTAATGCGCAACAGACACTGAGTATTGTTGTACACTAGCTCAATCAGAATTTGGCTGGCATTAGCGTACTTGATGGCGTTTGTTAAGGCTTCCTGTCCAATCCGCAGTAAGTGATTTTCTACTTCAATCGGTAGAGCGTAAATGGCACCCTTGCTTTCGTAGATTAGCGTGGTCTTAGTCGTTGGCTGCATTTGAGTCACAAGATGCTGTAGAGCACTCTCTAAAGTCCCCTGCTCCAACAGTTGAGGACGAAGTGCTACCACTGAGCGACGAGCTTCCGCAAGTCCGGTTCGAGCTAATTCATCAATTTTTTCCAGCCTTTCCAGATATATCTGAGCAGATCCGGAATCATCTACCAGCATTTGTGTTACCGATCCAGCATGAAGCAAAACGCCCGTAAAAGCCTGCGCTAACGTATCGTGAATTTCTCGGGCCATGCGGTTGCGTTCTTCCAAAATCGAAGCTTGTTCGGCGCGTTTGCGTTCACGTAGTGCAGCGTCCCGCTGTTCGCTGATGTCCGTGATCAGACTGTAGAATCCTCTCACCTGAGCCTTGGCATCAAAATCAGGGATCAAGATGGCACTGATGAACCGTTTACCGATCGGAAACGGGATTTCTGCTTCCAGGGGTACCGTTTGCCCTGCAAATACCTGGTTAATATACGGTTCAATGCGTTGATAAACCGCCTCACCCAGAAGTTGGCTAACAGGTTTGCCCAAAATTTCATCACAGCTAAGGTTGAACCAGGCTTCATAGGCACGGTTGATGAATTGATAGCACCGATCGCCATTGACATAGCTGATGAGAGCTGGGAGAGCATTGGTGATTAATCTTAGTTCCTGTTCTCGTAAGCGAAGCTCGTCGTAGACTTGGCGTAGTTCTGCTTCACTTTTCTGTAAAGCTGCTGTCCGTTCTCCAACCTGTTGCTCCAAGGTGCGGTTGTAATCGGCTAATAATTGCTCAGATTGTCTACGCTCAGTGATGTCTTGAAATGCCACGATCCCATAAACAACATTACCCTGCTCATCAAAGACAGGAGTGCCCCATACTTCAATGGGAATGGTTGCATCGCTCTGCTGAATATCCATGTCATCAATTCTGGTATGTTCCCCGCTCAACGCCCGGATAGCTGGCAGTCTCTCGGTTGGATAAATTTGATTCGTTCCGCTCACATAGAATTGATACACTTCAGCGAGTCGATCGGGGGATACGGCAGGATCAATGGCTTTGCCCATGAGCTGAATTCCCCGTTGATTGGCATAATAAGGGCGTCCTGCTGCATCGACGATGCCAATCCCGACTGGAATCGCCTCTAAAAATTGAGCCATCTGGCTTTGACTGGCGCGGAGCTTTGAGTAGAGTTTGGCATTTTCGATCGCAATGGCGGACTGAGTCGAAAGTAGATTGAGAAGTTGCGATCGCTCCAGTGAAAATACTCCAACTGCCAACTGATTTTCGAGATACAACACACCCACAAGTTTGGTTTGATTCAGCAGTGGTAAACACAGAATCGATCGCGTTTGATGGCGTTGAATGTAAGGATCATGATTGAAATGACCTTCATGAATAGCATCATTGAGAATGACCGATTCATGTGTTCGAATCACATATTGAATAATCGTTTCAGGTAGGTGATTTGCGATGGGCACTGATTGCAGTACTCGCGGCACACAGACTTGGGCATTCTCACTGAGTTCACAAGTTGCTTCGATCGTCCATTCTCCTGCATTTTCTAAAAGCAGACATCCAGTTTGTGCTCCAGCATTTTCAATCAGGATCTGCATCAAAGAACAAAGTAGTTGCTCTAATTCAATCTCACTTGAAATCGATTGAGATGCTTTCATCACTGCTGCCAAATCGATGGCAACCTGTGAAGTATTAGCATTCGTTCCAGAACTGGTATGAATGGGTATAGAAGTTATATTTCCTGACTGAGAAAAGAATTGAGGATAGCGGGTTTCCAAATCTTTGACCTTTGCCGTTGCGCCCCATCGTTCATAGCAGTAATGGGCTTCCTTCATATAGAGTTGGGCAAACTTTTCGCGACCACGAGCTAAATAATGTTTGGCCGCTAACTCGTAGCCTAAGGCTTCTTCTTGAAGATACTCGTTCTCTTTAGCCCCTTGAATGGCTTGTTCGTAAAACTCCTCTGCCTCAAACCACTGACCCAAAACTCGTGCTTTCTCTGCCTCAACTAACTGAAACTTATGCAGGAAATTCATGGGGGCATGGTGTGCCCATTTCTGCATCTTCTCCTGGTTAGCATTAATGCGATTTAACCAGGTTTCCTTTTCAGAGTTGGCAGCATTCGCCCACAAGCTCAGAATTATGAGGGAATTATAGAAATGAAAGATCGCGACAGAGATGATTGCTGTGGCTGCGCCTAAATATTGCTCTGATAAAAGAGCCGTTTTTGCAGCTTGCTCATACTCCCCGAGCAAGTAACATACAATCAGCTTATTTAAGTAAAAGTAGTGAAGGCTGGTGCCATCCTTGACCACGATCGCCCATGATAGTGCTTGCTCTTCATCATAGAAATCCCCCACTAAGCGGCTTGGATGTTCAGATTGACCTTGCAGGTTCAAGATCGTTTGTTGCAACATGGCTAACCAGATGGAAGCCGTCTCTCGTCTAATTTGATGGGTGGCTTTTCGATAAATAGCTGTTTGTTGTTCCAGTTCTCTCAGTCCCTGTCCTGCAAAAAAGGGGTAATAACAGAGGCTGAATGCACAATAACTTGCAAATTCAAATTCTCCACTTTCTATCCCGCTTTGATAAGCCTCAGCTAAAACGGGAAACGTCTCTTTAAGGTGTTCTTTCCAGGGAATGATATGGAAATTCACCATCAGCAATGCTTTGCAGTTGCCTCTCTTGTTGCTTAGTTGTTTTGCTAAATTTAAGGATAATTTGCCAAATTGATAGCCCAGTTCAAGATCTTGTACAACGCCACACAGCATCATGCCGTAGGCAGCATAACCAAGCAGCGACCAGCTAGCGTTGCCGTAGGCGATCGATAAATTCACCATTTTGCACACAATCAGCACCATCAGAGCAGGTGCCACATTAAAAGCTGCGCCTATGGTGCTGACTAAAATGTGGATTGCTGCCAGCGGCACAGGTTCAGTCATCTCTGGCAGATCAATCAACTCTTCGATTTCCCACCCAGCCAATCGCGCAGTGGTTTCCTCTAATCCTGCTTGAACGTCTAACTGACTGGGAGCTTCCACTAAATCAATTCCCAGCAGTCGTAGCACTTCCAGTCCAGTTTTCAGGGCTTGTTTCGGTTCGCCCCATGATAGCCATGCCTGAATCCTACTATCGTAAGCTTTTACGGTGTCTAGCACGGTCCTCGCCTGACTGAGTACTTCTTTTACAAGCCACTCCATTTCGTCAAAATGACCACTGAGGTAGGCAGCCTCTGCTGCTTCTGAGTGCAGCGCCAGAGTCAGGTTATACTCACGCTGCCAACTCTCGACCTCAAGGAGTTTCAGCCCTGTATTGAAATAGTTAAAAGCGGCTTCATAAGCCGTTGCTGCTAGCGCTTTTTGACCTGCTTGCAAATTCAGCTTGGCAATCTGATTCCGTTCAGCTTGCTCAGTGATTAACTCGGTTCCATAATTGAGGTGATCTACGATTTCAAACAACCGCTCTACTCGCTGCTCTGGCAACGTTTTTTCGAGTAAATTGCGGCCGATTTGCAGATGTATCCCTTGTCTCTGCGATGCATCGATAAGAGCATAGGCAGCTTGTTGTACGCGATCGTGTAAGAACTTATGCTTCTGAACCAACAAATTCTCGTCTAATTCAGAGATAGGCTGAACTAGGCCAGATTGAATGGCAGCTAACAAATCCTGAAAAACTGTTTGAGGCGATCGCTGAAATACGATAGCCAACGTCTCCAAATCAAATTCAGCCCCGATGCAAGCGGCTAGTTGAAGCAGTTGCTGAGTGTTTTCCGGCAGTTTTCTCAATTTGCTCAGCAGCAACTCCACGACATTATCAGTAATATTTTGAGTTTCAATTTGAGCAATGTTCCACTGCCAGCTTCGCTGTTCATGATTAAAGCTTAAAAGATTTTCACTGTACAACGATCGGAGAAATTCGCCTACAAAGAACGGATTGCCTTCGGTTTTGTGCAACACTAACTTGGCGAGGGTAGCAACAGTGTCAACATTTTGATGTAGCGTCTCGGCAATTAGCTGGCTCAGTGGTTCCAGCGTTAGGGGTGCTAGAACGATTTTCTGCGGCACTACCCCTTGCTTGCGCAGGTTTTCCAATGATAACGATAACGGATGGGTTGAAGTAACTTCGTTGTCTCGATAGGCTCCAATCAGAAATAGCGCTTGGGTTTGCTCATCGAGCAGCATCAGTTCGATTAACTTCAGTGTCGCAGAGTCAATCCACTGCAAATCATCTAGAAAGATGACCAGAGGATGCTCTTTAGCACAAAACACCCGAATGAATTGCTGAAAAACTCGATTAAAGCGATTTTGTGCTTCCGTTGCCCCAACGTCCGGTACGGGTGACTGCTTGCCAATAATTAACTCAACTTCCGGAATGACATCAATGATGAGTTGCCCGTTACTTCCTAACGCTTCTAAAAGGCGCGATCGCCACTGTTGAACTTGCTGATCCGGTTCACCGAGCAGTTGCTGCACTAGTTTTCGTAAGGCATCCACAATTGCACTGTAGGGGATGTTGCGCTGCAACTGGTCAAACTTACCTGAGATAAAATACCCGCGCTTTGCTGTAATCGGCTTGTAGAGTTCCTGTACTAAGGCTGATTTGCCGATACCAGAATAGCCGCTGACTAACATCATTTCAGAAGACACAGAGGCGTTCTCGCTCTTTGTACCTTCCTGTTTCCCTGTCCCCGCGTCCTTTCTCCCTGCAACTCTCTCAAACGCTTCTAATAATTCTGAGATTTCTTTCTCTCGACCATACAGTTTTTGGGGAATCTGAAATTGATCGGAAACATCTTGCAGACCCAGTTGAAAGGGATTAATTTGACCCCTTGTTTCCAGTTGATCAGCACAATTCTCTAGATCCGCTTTGATGCCCCAGGCACTTTGATAGCGGTCTTCGGCATTCTTCGCCATCAGTTTCACAATAATGTCTGAAACGGGTTTGGGAATTTCAGGATTCAATTCACATGGCGGGATAGGGGGTTTAGCTAGATGACAATGGACGAGTTCCAGGACATCCGCTGTCGGAAACGGGACTTGTCCGGTGAGTAATTCATAGAACGTTACGCCAAGCGAGTAAAAATCAGTGCGATAATCGGTCGCCCGATTCATCCGTCCGGTCTGCTCTGGAGAGAGATAAGCGAGGGTGCCCTCTAATAAATGCGGGTTTTTAAACGTTTGATTCGTGCGGTTGAAGCGAGTGGCAATCCCAAAGTCGATAATTTTAACAACACCTGTATCGGGATTAAGAACAATATTTCCAGGATTAATATCTTTGTGAATAACATTCGCGGAGTGAATTCTGCCAATAATATTCACAAGGTCGATCGCCAACGGTAAAAAGTTGGTTAAAGACATCGGATAGAAGTTTGGACGATTTCGCATCCACCATTCGATAGATTCTCCACCAAAATCTTCTAAAAAAATGACGAGTGTTCGCTGATAATCCTGCTGGCTATAAGCTTTAACTACACCCTCCAAATTGAGGGAGCAAGTAATTTCATATTCCTGCCTGTAGCGCGTTAATTCTTGAGAAGAAGGATAATCCTGCTTCAGCTGTTTGATGACGATCGCTCGGCCATCTGCTTCTCTAACACCTCGATAGACCAGAGATACTGAACTCTCATAGATTTTGCTTTGGGCTATGATTCCGGTCGGCACACTCATAGAACTCCCGCACCATAAATGCCATGAGTTATGCCAACAATTATATCGGCCTCACAAGAATTCCGAAAATTAAGGCAATTCAGCAAATCAATGCGATCGCGATTTAGCTATCTAGCCAGACGTACAACAGGGCTCAACGAAGCTCAAAGAATAACTTCAAAGGCTTTAGGCGCAATAGGCGAGAAACCATAACATATGCTTATAAGGAAGGTTTGAAATTTCGGCAAAGAGTTGCTCTAGATCTGGACTTTCGGCAAAAGGATGGCTGAATCAGGTGGAAAAGTAGGATGATGGTTCAACGAGAGAATCAGCATCTTAGGCTGCACTCTGGCAAAAGGATGCCTTATTCAGCGGCAATCGCTTACCTTAAGTCACAGCCAATCCAGATTTACTGATTCATCACATTTTACCGTTCCTAGCAACTGCTAATCAGAACAATGAAAGGGTTATTGTCCATTGCTCAGGTGGAATTGGGCGTACGGGACACATTCTAGCCGCCTGGTTGGTGGCAGGACGAGGGTTCTCCCCTAAAGCCGCAATCGCAGCCGTAAAGCAAACGGGGAGAAATCCCCATGAAGCGATCGTTGCCGCTCTTTTCACAGGACGCAATCCCTGGAGAGTGGCTGCGGAACTGGATCGACTATTGAACGAATGCGATCGATTAAGCGGCAAGTTAGCGGCTGTTTCAGATCTCAACTGAGGGACTCGTTGATTGCGTCCACCACCCTGCCAGGATCGTCAAGCCACGCTGCATGACCTGCCGCTGGGATACGCACGACTCGTACATGAGGGTTAGACAACGCGATCGCTTCGCCCTCCTCTGGAGGGCACCAAGCGTCATTTTCACCCAAGATTAAAGTTGTCGGAACGGAAAGCTTTTTCCACCGCTCACCGATCATTAGCTCAGGTTTCATTCCTCGAACATCAATGGTGCTGTCAATCAAGCTGAACCAACTTGGAGCGTTACGGGCATGGCTTGCGGTCAAGGCGTCTAGCATGAGTCGCGAGATTAAGCAGGAACGTAGGTCAACCTGAACACATCCTCGCAACAAAAATAACGGATGGATCAACCCAATGTGGCAATCGTTCATGGTTTACTGTTATCACTGTTTACGGCACCAGAAGTCATGGGCTGGGGTGGGTAGAACGCTCAGCACGCCATCGAGTTTTGTTTCGTCAATGTTCTTTCTAAGTGCTATGGCAACGGCTTGAATGGCGATATCGGGTGCGAAATTATGATCGGCACGCAACGACTGCACTTCCTGAGTCATTTCTGCTCGATCACCAAAACTGCGACGTGGCTCATTCGGATTCCAGTCCGCCACAAACAGTGCTCGCAGAACAGGTGGTAGAACTCCAGCGAATTGGATTGCTTCTGGAAGCGTGAGCCGTCGCCGAAAGGTTTGCAAGACACCTTGCACCATTGTGTAGACCTGATTGGTGGTCGTTAGACCCGATGCTTCACGAGCATCTACCAGAAATTTCTCAAACTCCAGTGAAGCTCGTTGGTATTCAGATGGCATCGGCATATTCGTTAGCTCCTGAGGTTTCAATCAGTGATTCCTATCTCCCTTGGGAACGTGCGCTTGGCGCGAATTGCCCAGATGTATTTCATGGGGAATTTGTGCAAAATTCTGCGATGATCTGAGCCTTTACTGCATCCAGCGGAAAGGTTGTGGGATAGGTGGAATACATCAGCATGGTGCCCTGGAGGGCTGAAGAGAAATAGAGCGATCGCTGCTGAGGATTTTTCACCCCCAGTTTCTTAAACATCTCGGTTTGCACCTGAAATTGTCGAGCTTGCTCATCCATTAATTTCTGACTATAGGTTGCAATCACCGGGTCAAGCTTGGGTTGGCTGAACAAGTTGAGATAGAACCGAAAGACATCAGGTTTCTTTTGAACATCGGCAAGTGCGCCTTCCGCAATGTACCGAATCTGTGCTGCTGGAATCGGCCTTGTCCGCGCTGCATCCATCACCACTAAGACGTCCTGGATACGAAGGTCTACCAGTGCGCCCAATACATCTGCCTTGCTCTTGAAGTAGTGATAGAGCAGCCCTTTAGAAATTTCTGCCTGGCGAGCAATCTCTTCAATTGAGGTAGAGTAATAGCCCTTTTCACAGAATAAACTCAATGCGGTTTGGAGAATCTGCTCGGTAGTGGCGCGACGAACGCGATCGTTCTCTTCGGGAGTGCGTGGCATCCTAATTTTCTCTACACCAGTTTACGCAAATCGACTGGTGCTAAATGCGGCTCCATGCACTTTTCGGCAGATTGAGCAGTGGCAATGATTCGCAATCCAAAATTTGTCGTTCAGTTCGTACTGAATGCCACCACAGGCACAACTTCCTTTCATGGCGATCGCTCCTTCCAAATTATCTCTATCCCACAGCAGCAACATCATGCAGCCGTAGATGTGTGATGCGACTTTGATGAGCTGATGAATTGTTCTATCGCTATTCTATTTTATGACTGACTGAACGGTCAATGAAAACGTCAAAGTGATTCAACACCAATCCTCACTAGCCCCACATCCTATAGCTTCTTGAAATACCGGGCGATCGATAATAGTCCCGGCAATAAAATCTGTCAAAAGATAGAGAACTATTCGTTCTACCTGACTGGGTGAAGTGCAAAGCAGAAGCGATCGCTAATCTGAAAAAGCTATATCAGATAGAGGCATCACACCCGCTTGCAAGCTGAGGGAGTCCCAATTACAACTCCCATCGAGACAGAACCTTGGGGTGAGCGATTCTTCCAAGTGACCGATCCAAACGGGGTTGTGTTGCAACTAGTGCAATGGATCAGTGAGCAACCGTCATCATCAACGATGATCGGGTAAAGAGATTTCTGCCTCTGTTTCAATCGAACAGGCAGTCCAAATCTGTGCTTAGTGTCTGTCCAACAGCTTGGAAGTGGCATTGTCGAGTTGCGCTAGTGAGGTAAGTAAATGAGTTCATTGGTGCTTGGTTTTCAAGATATTGATCAAACAAAACTCACCTTTGTTGGGGGAAAGGCGCGAACCTGGGGGAACTGTCCAGGATTGAAGGAATCCTCGTACCCGATGGCTTTTGCATTACTACGATCGCCTTTCAAAGAATCATTGAAGAAACATCGTCGATTAACGAATTACTGGATCAGTTATCGCTGCTCAAGATAGAGGATCGAGATAAAATCCATGAACTTAGCAGTGAGATTCGCAGGGTCATCGAAGGGATAGCCATGCCTGAAGAAATGAGTGAAGCGATCGCCCGCTATCTCTCCAAATTTGGAGAAAAAAATTCCTATGCAGTCCGATCCAGAGCAACAGCAGAGGATTTACCGACCGCTTCTTTTGCAGGTCAGCACAATAGACTTGATCGGAAATTGGTTTGGGGCGCGGCGGAGCCGCGCCCCAAACCAATTTCCGATCAAGTCTAATACCTATTTGAACATCATTGGAAAAGAGGCAATCCTAACGCACATCAGCAAGTGCTGGGCATCGCTATTTACCGAGAGGGCAGTCACCTACCGCCTGCAAAACGGCTTCGACCACCGTAAAGATCACCTGTCTGTGGTGGTTCAGAAGATGGTCTTCCCGCAGGCAGCAGGTATTTTGTTTACTGCCGATCCGGTCACTGGTCCTCGGAAAGTGGTATCCATTGATGCTAGCTTCGGACTGGGGAAAGCGATTGTTTCCGGATTAGTGAATGCCGATAGCTATAAAGTGCGGAACGGTGAGATTATCGACAAGAAGATATCCACTAAGAAACTGGCGATTGATGTCTTAGAAGATGGTAGTACAAAAGCACAGGAGATTGAACTTGAGCGGCAGAATCAGCAAGCACTGACGGATGATCAGATTTCGCAGCTTGAGCGTATCGATAGAACAATCGAAGCACATTTCGGTAGTCCCCAAGATATCGAATGGTGTTTGGTGGATGATACGTTTTACATGGTTCAGAGCCGACCGATCACGACCTTGTATCCCATCCCGGAAGCGAATGATAGGGAGAATCACGTTTATGTCTCTGTAGCGATGTGATTCGCCCTTATCCGGAGGTAATTGATTATTTACAGGATGCAGAAGACGATAATTTTTGGGATGGGCTAGTGAAACTGGATGGCGGCAGGGAAGCTCGGAACGCGATCGCTGCCTATCTCAGCAAGTATGAAATGCGATGTGTCGGAGAAATCGATCCAACAGATCAAAGATGGGCAACGAATTCGCGTGCATGGAACAGAAGGGTATGTCGAAATCCTAACCAGTTCGTAAATTTCGCATAAACACTTCTAATGCCGCTGCTCCTTGTTCAATATACAATTTCACAGCCTGGGTACCAATAATTGCGATATCGACTTGCCCCTTTAGCTGAGCAACGGCTGCTTGAGATTGAATGCCAAATCCAACCCCGATCGGCAGTTGAACTGAAGCACGAACCGATTCAATATAGCGTCCAAATTGGGTTGAAAATTGTGTTTCATGTCCTGTCACACCTTTGCGAGCGGTACAGTAAATCATTCCACTTGTGCTTTTAGCAATCTGCTGCAACCTTGGAGGACTGTTATTTGGTGTGCATAAAAAAATTGCGGCAATGCCATGATGATTACAGGCTGCAACATAGGTTCTAGCTTCCTCTGGCGGCAGATCAGGAATGATCACGCCAGTGGTAGCAGAATTGGCAGCGGTTTGGACAAACTGCTCGACTCCATAGTGATAGACGACATTGTAGTAAGTCATGATAACAAACTGCGTTTGCCGATACTGCTGAGTGATCTCAGCCGCAAAGCAGAGGCAATCTTTGATCGTTGTTCCGGCTTGGATAGCGGATTGATTTGCGTTCAGCAATAGAGAACCATCTGCGATCGCTTCCGAAAAAGGGAACTGGAGTTCAATCAATTCGACTCCTGCTTTCACCATCGCGTCGATCGCACAGTAATTATCCTGAAATGATGGATAGCCTAGCACGGTGTGAGACATCAACAAAATGTCTTTCTGCTGACGCTGTTCAACAATGAACCGCTCTAGTGGAGTAGGCGTAGATAATGTTCTCATCAACTTCTTTAATACCTTATTTTTACGACTGGAATGAAGACACTTGATTGTTTAGAAATGCTTTCCACTCAGTATCACCAAAAGCATTGGCGATCGTGAAAATATCTTTATCACCACGTCCAGATTGGTTAATCACAATGCAATCACTGGAACTGTAGTGCGGTGCATCTTTGAAGGCTTGAACAAACGCATGAGCCGATTCCAGGGCAGGAATTAATCCTTCTTGACTCATGCATAGCTGACACGCCTCAAGCACCTCTGTATCTGTTGCAGCTTTAACGTTAATGCGATCCGTTTGAGTCAGATGAGCGAGAAGCGGTGAAACACCAATGTAGTCAAGCCCTGCTGCGACAGAATGGGTGTCTTGCATTTGTCCATCCTGGTTTTGCAGAAAATAGGTTTTATACCCCTGAGCAATCCCAACGGATGCATCAGATGCTGCTAAGCGAGAGGCATGATGCGGAGTATTGATGCCCAATCCCCCTGCTTCTACACCCACTAATTGCACCGATGTATCATCTAGGAATCCGCTAAAAATCCCGATCGCATTGGAGCCACCTCCGACACAGGCATAAACGGCAGTCGGTAAGGTTTCAGCCTGTTGCAGAATTTGCGATCGCGCTTCCAGTCCAATCACCGATTGAAACCAGGCAACCATTTCTGGGAACGGATGCGGACCACAGGCTGTTCCGATGACGTAGTGTGTGGTGTCCATGTGAGTAGACCAATCTCGCAACGCTTCATTCATGGCATCTTTGAGCGTTTGAGTTCCAGATGAAACAGGAACGACCTCTGCCCCCAACTTTCGCATCCAGAACACGTTCGGATATTGCCGTTCAACATCGATCGCACCCATATAAATGGTGCAGCGGAGTCCGAACTTGGCGGCAAGCGTAGCCGTTGCGACTCCATGCTGACCCGCACCTGTTTCTGCGATCACTCGCGTCTTGCCCATCCGTTTCGCCAGCAGCATTTGCCCCAGCCCATTATTCAATTTGTGGGAACCCGTATGGTTTAAGTCTTCTCGCTTAATGAAAATTTTGGCACCCCCCAGGTAACGCGTTAATCCCTCCGCATAAGTGAGGGGCGTCGGACGACCAGAATAATTCGCTAATAAGGCGATAAACTCCCTCCAAAACGCCTGATCTCGTCTAGCAGTTTGATAGGCAGCGGTGACTGCCTCTAATGTTTCATGCAAAACTTCAGGCGTAAAGCGTCCGCCAAACTCGCCGTAATATCCTTTTTTGCTTAGTAATTGGGGGGTGGAGACCGCCCCTACCGATGATGAGATAACCATAATGCTGTGCTGCTTCAATCGGGTGAACAGTCCTACTAAAACGATAAGAGCAGGGTTTTGATATGTCCAATATTGGTTAGATCGACACACTATACTTTTGAGATATAGTCTTGAAATCAGCGATGAGCTTCAACAATGGAACTACGGCACCTGCGATACTTCATCATGGTTGCAGAAGAGTTAAATTTCAGTCGAGCGGCTGAGCGGTTACACATGGCTCAACCACCTTTGAGCCAGCAAATTCGGGCGTTGGAAATCGAACTCGGTGTGCAGTTGTTTGAACGGGATAAGCGTCCGCTTCAGTTAACCCATGCGGGACAGGCATTTCTAAAGCAGGCGCAGTTGGTTTTGACTCAAGTTGAACAGGCAACGCTGATTGCTCAACAAGCTAATCGAGGCGAAGTCGGACACTTAGCGATCGGGTTTAACAGCACCGTGACTCAAAGTGTTCTGCCATCGATTTTGAACCTCTTTCAAACTCGATCTCCCCAGGTTCAGTTGAGCCTATGCGAACTGGATTCTCAAACGCAAATTCAACGGCTAGGCGATCGCACCATTGATTGTGGTTTCGTTAATTCCCCTATCCCAAGCAATAGCGATTTAAATGTTTTGTCTGTTTTCAAAGAACCATTAATTGTTGCCATCCATCAAGAGCATCCACTCCTCTCTCACCAAAAAATTCCTCTCAAGGCACTCAGCCAGGAACCCTTTATTCTGCCTCCATCTCACTTGGGGCAAGGGTTTTATCATCAAGTGCTGAACCTTTGCCAGGACAACGGGTTTATTCCAACGGTCGTGCAACAAGCCAGGTGGCTACAAACCGCATTAGGTTTAGTTGCGGGAAGAATCGGGGTTGCCCTCGTGCCCGCCTCAATGCAGAATCTACAGCGGACTGGGGTGGTCTACAAGGATATACAGCCTACGTTTGAGATTGAAACTCTTGCGGTGTGGTGCGCTCATAATCCATCGCCTGTACTGCGCGAGTTTATTCAATCAATCCGTCACTATTTGGGAGATGGCATCACCGGCGCGCGTGGTTAGACACCGAGGTCGGACGATGGCAGGGGACAGACTTCCATAAGCTTAACCGCGCTGCGCCGTCAGGATCGCAGCGATGTCGATCTTTCCCATCTGCATCATGGCATCGAACGCTCGTTTGGCGGCAGCGGGATCGGGATCGGTAATTGCTTTTGTCAGGGCGATCGGTGTAATCTGCCAGGACACTCCCCATTTGTCTTTACACCAGCCGCAGGCACTCTCCTGTCCGCCGTTGCCGACGATCGCATTCCAGTAGCGATCGGTTTCAGCCTGGT
The DNA here is from genome assembly GCF_055793305.1 of Calyptranema fuscum S582. Taxonomy (NCBI): domain Bacteria; kingdom Bacillati; phylum Cyanobacteriota; class Cyanophyceae; order Oculatellales; family Oculatellaceae; genus Calyptranema; species Calyptranema fuscum. Next base: position 11,125 of record NZ_JBSLYH010000058.1, on the reverse strand, counting down.
CAACGGTTGCGACCTGAAACGAGAAGGCTTCATTGTGTTTGAACGTAGGTCCGCCGTTGAGGCTGAGGCAGGGAATTCCCATCACAGTAAACTCGACGGTCAACACATCCCCTTGCTTCCCTGATGGAAAGTCTCCCGGTGCGTGGTGCACTGCATCGACGGACGAATCGGGAAAGGTCTCGGCGTAGAACCGCGCGGCTTCCTCGGCGGAACCATCATACCAGAGGCAAATCGTGTTCTTTGCTGGCTTTTCCATGTCACTTCTCCATCAAGATGAGCCATCCAAAACCGGACTCAACGATATACTCGCAGTCGAAGAGTATTGGCTCAGACGACATTTCCGCCCATTCTAGCGCGGCTTCACTGTGCTTCACATAGGCGGGATAACGGCAAAACGCAGTGGCAGCAGATGACCTCGAACTCGACACCAGTGACTCTCATCTGTCCGCTACATTTGAATTGCTAGGTGGTGGCTATCCAATTCACAATATCAATTGGAAATTTTACAGTTATATAACCTCTCTCATCATATTTATTTATTTTTAGACTTTACTAAATCTAGAAATTGTTGAGCAACCTCAATTAATTTCTTTGCTTCTGAATTACTTGGATACTTCTCACCTATAGATTTTGCTTCGTTAGCCATCTCACATTTGTTAAAGTTATTCACCTGCTCATTACTTGGTAGAACTACAAGATACATAAGTGCCCATGCCATTTGAATCTCAGATTTCTCACCTCTGGATGTAGCAAATTCTCTGTATAAATTAAGAGATTGACTGCAAAACTCTCTTGCGTCATTGGCTTCATTACTTCTTAAACATATACTGCAAAGATCTAAGAGTAAGTCCGCGAGTTCTTCTATGTATCTTGATCTATGCTTCTCAAATAGATTTTGAACAATTGGAAGGAGCTTCAAGTATACCTCTTTTGCTGCAACAAGGTCTCCACTTGAATTATAGAAGCTTCCCAAGCTAGATAAACTTTTCATTAAACCATCCAAATCTGTGTTTGGCTTTTCAAAAATTAGATCTTCGTAAAGATTATTTCCTTTGAGCAGAAATTCAAGTGCCTTATCGTGCATTCCCAAAGCCTCATATGTCGTACCTAAATTGGTGGCAGCCATTGCACGCCTATATTTGAAATCTAATAATAGAGGTTCGACTAGCTCTTGGTTCTCTGATGGTACGTTATCGATTTTTTCATACACCTTACTAAGATCTCCGTACCAGAGATTTGCTTCTTCCAAGTAATTTTTCGCAGTTTCATACTCCTCACGACTATAGTAGGAAGCACCAATATTTTGCAGCAATAGAGCATATAAAGGTACTTGGGCATAAATTCCCATTTCGTATAAAGCTTGACAAACGCTAACACCGTTGACGAAGCACGCCTCAGATGCCTCATATTCTCCTGTATTGTAGTAAACGCTTCCTACAGTTTCAAAAGTAAAAGCTAAATTCAAAAGATACTTTTCTGGATTACGGTCTGCCAGTCTCTCATACAATTGCAGCCCTTTCCCTGCACTTTGCTGTGCTTCAGAAAAACGGAAATCTAGAGTAAGTAGTTTTGCTTTAAAGAGACGACTATCTGCATTTTTGCGGAGTGATTCATTAAGTTCTTCATCGAGTTCCTCAAATTTTTCAAGTTCAGCGTCTAGCTCCGCTTCATTAAGTGCAGCAATCGCACCAGCTAGATCCGCATCTAGAAAACGTGAAACGGCTTCTGAGTAAAGCTCTGAAACGCGGCTAAAATCAATGCATACAAGCTTTTGTGTTATGTTTTCTACTTGCTGTTTGAGAGAAGCCTTTTGACTTTCTAGCTCTGTAATCTGATTGCATAGTTTAGCTATCTCGTCGTTGAAGAAAGCCTCACTTCTTGTAATAATCTTTTCTTTATCAACAATGCGCTCTTTTAAGAGATTAATTTCTAATTGTAATTCCTGATAACGAGGTAGTTTAAGAAGAAATTCCTCTCGTTCTCCATGCAAGGACGTGGCAAGATTATGTAAGCGAACTTGTTTCTCCCAATTGTCTTTACTTTTGCGAATTTGATCCGGCGTCAGCTTATTTGTTAAACCTGGTGATCTGTGTGCGAGATCATGATCGTTGGGGCACAAAACGGCAAGATTTTCATAACTGTTATCCTGAGAAATTTCATATTCCACTATGTGATGAATGATATAACTTTCTCCTTTAATGCCTTTACAGCAACAGCATACAAAATTACTATTTTCTAAAAGTTTTTGAGCAACTTCCTCTTGAATTGGCCGCCGTGTAATACATTGTTTAACCCATGAAGCCTCTTCAGGGGATATGCCGTAATGCTCAACTAATTTCTTAATAGGAGTCACTCTGAAAGTGGAAACAGACAATCCAACAGCTTCATATTTTGAGGCTGCATCACTTGGAATTCCATATCTCAAGTATGTCTCGAGCAGTCTACCCATCTATGCTTTTTACAATTCTCATGGACTCTATACTAAGTGTACCCAGATTTGGGATTGCTCGGTATTAGTTGTAGACAGTAGCTTCAGAATATGGTGAAGTACAGTCGATTCCTGCCTGGCAAAAGCTTCAGGACTGGAAGCGTACCGCACTTGACCGAGAACCGCTATAAGCTCAAGCTCAATATCAAACAAGTTATCCAGTCAGGCGAGATTGCGCTGATACACTGAATGGCAGGTATTTACGTGCAGCAAATGGCGGTGTAGGCGATCGCACTCACCATCTCCTAGAAAACAGAGAGGCGATCGCTCAATCATCCAACAAAAGAAAGGTATTTACCTAAGTATTGATTGGCGCTATAGTTAGGTATATGCCTAACCAATTGATTCAACTCGATCGCATTTTTTATGCCCTGGCAGACCCAACCCGGCGTGCCGTCCTCGAACGGTTGAGTGTTGGACCTGCTGCCGTGAGCGAACTCGCGCAGCCATTCGATATGGCATTGCCATCGTTTACTCAGCATCTCAGTGTTTTGAGTGATTGTGGATTGGTTCAGTCTCAGAAAACAGGTCGCATCCGCACCTATCAACTCTCACCACACGCTTTAATGGCGGCTGAACAGTGGATGGTAGAACAACGCCACCTCTGGGAAACTCGTCTCAATCAATTAGATTCTTACCTCACCCAACTGAAGGATAATTCCGATGACTCCATTAACTCATCAACCTAATTCTCAACTTGACCTGGTATTTGAACGCATCGTCGATGTTTCACCAGAACTGGTTTGGGCAGCCTGGACAACGCCAGAGCACCTGAAACACTGGTTCACGCCCGCACCCTGGAAAACGATCGACTGTGAAATTGATCTTCGCCCTGGTGGTCTTTTCCGTACCGTGATGTGTTCTCCGGAGGGACAAGAGTTTCCTAACGTTGGCTGTTATTTGGAAGTCATCCCGAACGAAAAGCTGGTTTGGACAAATGCCCTTCAACCGGGTTACCGTCCCGTCATCCAATCTTCTGAAAAAGACAGTGGTGACTTCCCGTTCACAGCCGTACTTATGCTTGAGCCGCACGAGCAGGGAACGAAATACACTGCACTGGTTATTCATGGAAATCAAGAGGACTGCAAGACCCATGCGGATATGGGATTTCATGATGGATGGGGCAAAGCTCTCGATCAGCTTGTTACCCATATGAAGCAAATCTAGAAGTGCGTGAATCATCCCAGGTTTGATGGGTTCACTCATCAGCAAATCAACATCCATTCCTGAAAGCTGCGATCGCTACTTTCCCTTATTCCAAACTTGAATCGGATAGCGATTCAGTTCTGCTGCCGGCATGAATGATTCCCGATACAGTCTGCACTCCAGATCTTCTTCAACCCATTCATACTCCTCGAATAGCCTATCAGGAATTTCAAGGGAGAGAACCGTTTCGCCATCAGCACCTCCACCATTGTCGAGGGGAGCATCGGCTGGGCGAAAAATTCAAAGCTACTTTTTCCCTTATCCTGCTCTCTGGCAATTGTTTCATTGCTTGGTTTGTCTGCTTGTGAAGTTATCAATCGAGTTTCGCCTGCTAACTCTCCGGTTGAAAAGGACACAAGCTTCAACTCCGACCCAGGTCACGCTAACGACGATCGCCCATTTCAACGGTAGCAATGGGAGTGACCCAATCGGGGTTGTGCAAGGCAAGGATGGCAATCTGTATGGTGTGACTGCCTCGGGCGGAAATCCTGGAGCCGGAACAGTTTTTCGTTTGACTCCTGACGGACAACTGAAGACACTGGTAACCTTCGATGCCCAAATCAATGGCTATAACCCCGATGCTCCTCTAATTGTTGGGCGGGATGGGAATTTTTATGGCACGACCACGGGTGGCGGAGACAAAGGTGGAAGTGGGTTTGGAACCGTTTTTCGGCTGACTCCAGAGGGACAATTCACTACTCTTGCCGTGTTCGATCGCACCAATGGCGCACGTCCTGAGCGTCCTCTAATTCAGGCAAAAGATGGGAATTTTTATGGCACCACTTACATGGGAGGAATAAAACAGCAAGGAACTTTGTTTCGGCTCACTCCCAGTGATCAACTGACAACTCTAGTTCAATTTGACATCGATTTTGGTGAAGCCTCTCCTGTGAGAGATCGCCCCGGTGGCTTGGATGTCTTTGAAGATCAGAGCGGCAATCTCTATGTGACGCACGGTAATTTTTACGGCACGGAATATATGGCAGATGGAGCCGCCACTATTTTTCGGCTCACCACCGATCACAAAGTAATTCCCTTCACGACGTTTCAAGGCTTAAATCAAGGCGTGAATCGAGAGGCTTATCCAAGCCGACTCATTCAGGGCAGCGATGGTAATTTCTATGGTGTGACGTTGATGGGAAGCTTCTTTCGCCTCGCGTCTGACGGTCAACGAACGGCGATCGCGACCTTCGATCGCGACCTCTTCCCCAACAGTTTGATTCAAGGACGCGATGGCAACTTCTATGGCACAGCAACTGGGCGAGAGGAAACCATACCAGGTGCTGTCTTTCGCCTCACCCCCCAAGGACAAATCACCATTCTTGCTCGATTCACGGGCGAGAATGGGAAATATCCTCGTAGTCTCATGGAGGCGAATGACGGCACGTTCTATGGCACGACTGGGCAGGGTGGGCAAGGTGAGCGGGGTACTGTATTTCGGCTAATCGTGAACTGAACAGCCACCATCACATGTTACAGATTGAGAGATTGAACGCTCAAATCTTTCAACGTGATCGTGAAGTGCTGTTGTTCTCCTGTTGCAACAAAAGAAACGATCGCCTCACAAGCCACAGCTACCGTTAGCATCACCAAATTACGTGCTAAAGGATAATCACAAACATCATCATTGACATCAGATGGAACTCGATAAACCTCATTCCAGATTACTTCTGCATAATCGGCAGAGAGTCCAGCATGAAGGCAAGGAATTCGGGTGCGATCGCCATACTCCTTCACCGCTTGGCGAGAGGTGCTGTTGTCGAATACATCAACAATCAATCCGCTCTCTTTGAGTAGTTGAGTAGTATTTGCCGCAGTCAGTTCTTTGGTTTCAGCTTCTACTTTTGTTCCGATCGCCCGATACAAGTTATTCGCTAAAATCTTGGACTTGAATGCACCAACATCCGAACGGTAGTAGGGCTGCGTGGAAAGATTGCGTTCTTCGATGCGATCGCGATCGATCACCTTGAGCTTACCAAAACCCGCACGAGCCAGATTCTCAGCCAGATTTGCGCCCAATGCTCCTGCACCACAAATGGTGAGAGGAAACTCCTTCAGCTTTGCCATGACGGAATCTGTCCGGTAAAGCTGCTCATGAAAAAAGATGCTCATTGTTTCACCACTCCCGGTGTTCCATCACACCCACTAACGATTGCAGGTCGAAATCGCGATCGCGTCCACTCAGGCAAATACCAGAACTAACAACGGTCAAGTCCTCTTTGGTGACCGCGCTGGTATGACGAACACCATCTGCTGTTGTCCAATCCACCGTCCAGTAATCCCCTCGATCCTGGAACTGGTGTAGTTCACCCCCACCCAGTTTGAGAGCTTGGCGCAGTCGCTTTTCATCCCGTTGAGGTTGGGTAAACCCTTCTATCTGCTGAGCCGCCAACTCGTAGAGCGATCGCATTTCTGGGGTCATCCCCTTAAATTGCAATTCCTCAACGGGAGTCAATTGCTTGAGATTGGATTGCAAGGCTTCGGCGATCGCAGGGTCAGCACGGCGATCGATGTCCTCAAACCAGCAGGAGTTGCCATTCCAGTGGGCGAGAATTTGCTCAAACACAACGCCTTCTGTCACCAAATGCACAACCACAGGTTTCACTGCCTTAAACCGTTGCCGCATATCCGCTTCATTAACGGGATATGCCAGCCAGCTTTGATGTTGCAAGCAATAAGCTAACCGCAGTCGGATGGTCGGAAACTGCTGTAAATAAGCAGTAATCTGAGACAAATCGGCTTCTTCAAGCAGTGTTGCCGTCTGTGCATCCACAGGCTGAAAAATACCCCATCCTTCAAACTGACGAGGTTTAGAAGTGAAGGTATAGACCATCCCTGCTACCCGTGTGCGAACTCGTCCACCCTTGACGCAGGGGGCAAGGAATTGAGTTGATTGCAGTTGTGCTTCAGCGTTTGCAATTTGATTGAGTAAGGTGTGAATATTCATCATGGCTGAGAGTGAATGAGTAAGATTGCTTGGTGTTTCTAACTCATTCGTCATCAATGTTGATGGCTTAAGGCAGGATTTCCAAATCAGCCGTGATGCCAAAATGGTCAGAAGGATAGAGAGTACGACTGTTAGAAGCAGGTTGGTTGAGAGTTAATTGGCAGTTCTTGACCCGCAGATAATGATTGACAAAGATGTAATCCAAAGTGCCTCGCCAAGGACGAAGTGTGTGATTGAATCGCAAATTGCGAAATGTATGCCACAGCACTTTCTTCCAATTGCGTCGCACCAGGGGAGTCGGGCAGGTATAGACTGGCTCTTGACCGTGGTGTACAGCATAGGCAGATGTGAACTGTTGCCGCATCAGCGCGATCGCTGAGGTCTCCGGGGTTCCGTTAAAGTCTCCGACTGCAACAATAGGTAGTTCTGGTGGAAGCTGTCCTAACCAATCTAAAACCTGCTGTACTTGAGTATCCCGATCTGGGTGAGGTCCGGGATACCAGTAATAATGTCCATTGCAGAGGGCAAACGGTTGTCCATCCACCACAACCTGAACATACTGAGCAACACGGTTCTGCCCTTTCAACGCGAGCATCTCTTGCTTGACGAACGGATAGCGGCTGAGGATGGCGATTCCTTCAGACAGAGCAGTTCCTTCATCGTTGACTTTAGGGGTGAAGGATACGTAGGGCATATCTAGTTTGTCTGCAAGCCAGACTCCTGTATTTTCAGGTAATGTGACGACCTCCTGCAAAGCAATTAAATCAACATCCTCTGCCATCAGTCCTTCAACCAGGAGTTCCCGTCGCTGTATCCATTCTTTTAGGTCAAATAAGACGTTGATTGTTGCCACTTTAACCATATTTGTTCTTCCATAAAAGTTGAGTTTAGCTGATAGTTTTCAGCAATCCTGCGTGCAAGTTTTGGGAGCATTGCGCTTTCTCAGTTACTTGGGGCGCTCCGAGTCGTGAGTTGTTACACACTCTTTCAAGGATGGCTACTTTTAAGCCCACCTCCCAGGTTCTTTGCCCTCCCCGTTCACAAGCGCCCACTGCTTGCAGTGGCACGTTTCCTCTCGTACTCGTATGGATGCTCTACAGGTCAGGGCACGCAGGAAGTGTATTACATCGTACTACATTCGATTTTGCCATTCTCCGGATACCTACTCTGTATTTGAATCCTCACAACGTAGGAGGATGTTCGCCCATCTTGGCCCACATTTGCCGCACTCGAAGTAATTGAGGCCGGTTCATCTTTAATGCTTCAATGGTTGCTCTACCCGTAGGAGTTAATCCAACAATTTCTGTGGCTCCCTCATTCCACTCAAAGTGATCAGACCAGAATTGTTGCTGCGGATGAAATAGTGGCACCTCTGTTTGTGTCGTTGGATCAGTTGCGGTCTGACGAACTGCTTTGTAGCGATTACAGGAGGGACAGGCTAAACAAAGATTCTCAAAGACTGTCTCTCCACCTCTTGCTAGTGGAACGATATGTTCAAATTCAAAAGTTGACACTGTAAGAGATTCAGCCGTTCGGCAGTAGGCACAACAGTCAGAAAAGTGAGAACGGATCTGGCGTTGCAACTCAACAGGGATATAAGCACTCACGCTATGCTAAGACTCCGTAAAGCTGCTGTAAGGTATACCTGGCCCTAGTTTTAAGGATGTTCAGGTTGTCTACCTGGGTCAGCAAGCGATCAAGAGTTGCAGTAGCATCAGCCGACAATTGCCCTTCAGCATTTTGAGCCAGTAAATCACCCAGTTGCGTTTGTTCAGCCAAGGCAAGTTGGCTATTGGCTAATGCCTGCAATTCTTCCAGGCTCAACCCTGTCAAAAGCTCCTCATTGGATGCAGCAGGATTAACAAGGCGATGGTAGGTTTCCAAATCAAGCAAAACCCCAACGCGCTCCCCTTGCTGATTGGTTATGTACTGTACAGCTTCAGTCATTGCTTTCTCTGTTCAGGCTTATATTCATTTTAATGAGGTGAGGTGCGATCGCTGCCACCTCATACGCTTTCTTCATGTTGCTCATACTGTTACCTCTGGAGAGTCGATGAAACCTTAAGCCTGGATAAGCTATGTTTTGTGCGAGTAATACAAATGTTTCTTAAAGCCTTATAATCCAAGTCAGCGTGTGGAATTACAATCAACTAAAGATGAAAACGATGACTTTGGATGAAAGAACATGAGTGGTTTATACAAGGGTGAAATTCGTGATTCTGCCGTTCGAGCACTTTTAGAGAAAGTTCGCAAGGGTGACTATGGGAAGTATTTACTTTCAGTTAGACTCGAAAAGATTCGCTTATTTCGAGGGTCTCAAGTTAACTTTGATTTTCCTGTAACAGCACTAGTAGGACCTAATGGAGGTGGTAAGTCTACAGTTCTTGGAGCTATCGCATCTGCTTATGCTTCAATGAATCCAGAATCATTCTTTCCAAGAAGCTCTGTTGGTGACAGCAGTATGATTGATTGGAAGATTGAATATGAAGCGATTGATAAGGAGCAAAACCCAAAAGGAACTATCAGAACAATCACTCAACTTAAAGGAAAAGAGTGGTTGAGAGATCTAGTTTTACGGAAAAGAATTGTTAAGTTCTTTAGCATAAATAGAACAGTTCCGCCAACCGAGAGCCATCTGTTTATGAGAAGTAGGTTATTTGGTAGAAAGAAGGGTGTTTCAGTTGAATCTGTATCGTATATAGAAGAGTTTGATCACGTTAAAGAGGAGGCTGAAAAAATCCTTGGAAAATCGCTGGATAATTTTAGATTAGTAGAAGTTTCTTTTAATAAGACAAAGACTATTACAAGAAAAGTTTTAGATTCATACATTCTTGACAAGGATGGTAATCAAAGACCCGTTTATAAGCGGCAGGTTGAGCAAGAAGTTACTATTAGCCTTCCTCAGGTTCAAAGATTGCATGTTGGGGGGAATGGTGAATATGAATATTCAGAGTTTAATTTTGGTTCGGGAGAAGCTTCTGTTTTAAGAATGGTTTCAGATATCGAATCTTTGCCTAATAGCTCCCTGGTTTTAATAGAAGAGGTAGAAAATGGACTTCATCCAGTCGCTGTTCGCAGGATGGTTGAATACTTTATCGATGTAGCACGTCGCAAAACTCTTCAAATTATTTTTACAACTCACAGTAATTTTGCACTTGAGCCTCTTCCCTCTGAGGCAATCTGGGCTTCTTTAGAGGGAAGAGTTCAACAGGGCAAACTCTCTATTGAAGCTTTGAGGGCAGTATCTGGGCGAGTAGACAAAAGACTTGCCATCTTTGTAGAAGATGCTTTTGCAAAGACCTGGGTAGAAAGCATTTTGCGGGAAAAACTTTGTGACCACTTAGATGAAATAGGAGTCTACGCTGTTTCAGGTGATGGTAGTGCAGTAAAAGTACATGATGGACATATGTCTAATCCTGCAATATCCTTTTACTCGTTATGTTTTATTGATGGTGATTCAAAGCAAAAAGAAGATCCTAGTAAAGGAATTTATCGCCTTCCAGGTTTATCTCCAGAATCTACAGTTTTTAATTCGGTTTTAAGCAATTTAAACCATAACATCGCATTACTGACAATCGCTTGTCAACGTTCTATAAACAAACAAGATGAGGTTGCAGAAAAAGTCAGAGAGGTGTCTCATACTAATAGAGATCCACATCTTTTATTTAGTCAAATTGGGGTAAAGATCGGATTTATCCCAGAACCAATAGTGAGAGGAGCATTTCTAACTGTTTGGATTCAAGAGAATCAAGCTGAGGTAGACAGAGTTATAGAACCTGTTTTAGGGGCATTGGATTTACCACCTAAATTCTCAGCTTGATATCTCTAATCAACCGTCCTAGTAGATTGCATGATTCTGTGCGAACCCTACTTGTCCGATCGTACGGGCAAAGGCATGTCCAGAATCTCCATCAGGAGTTCCAAACGAGAAGGGCGTGTCAGCAGCGGTACCAGGTTGGGCAAGCTGTAGTAGTCTCCCGCGAAGGTAAACGTTTCTACAGGTGCCTGCTGTCCCTTCAGTTGGCTCTCCAGCCAGTTGCAGTAACCGCCCACACGGACGATTACTACATTGGGCATTACTGCCAACTCCCGGCAGTAGGTCTTGTAAACCTCACCGAAGTAGGGAGCCGCATTCTCACCTTCGTCTGTGACGACGATGATCTGGTCAACCACCTGCTTCTTCTTCCGCATCGCTTCCAGAGGCGCACCGATGCTTGTACCACCCCCAGCCTTGATGTGCTGGAATGCCCGCTCCCAGTCGGTCAACTCCTTGCCCTGGGCAGTGACAGGGTAGGGAATGTTGTCGAAGGCATAGACAAACAGATCTGCCTGGGTAATGCCAGAGATCAGGGCAGCGAGCCGCTTCCCTAACTCGATCGCATTTTCCATCGAACCTGACTTGTCCACGAGCAATGCAGTCGGACGGGTAATCACACCACGCCGCTTCACCTGCTCATTCGTCACCTTCTCCAACCGGGCACGGG
>NZ_JBSLYH010000057.1:0-43784 GCF_055793305.1 Calyptranema fuscum S582 | reverse complement strand
CTATATGGTGATTCTGTCTGATCTCACTGGCAAATTTTAAGCGCTGTATGGATTAATTTAGTCCAGTATTGTGGGGCGCGAAGCGCCCCACAATACTAATTAAGCGATACCTGATACCCATTTAAACGAAGCTTTGGGCACATCGAAGTTCAGAAGGGGCTTGGCACTGCCGAGCCCGTACAGATATCTGCCGTACTCCTAATTCAAACAAATTGGTATGACTTGGGATCAGAGGTCTTGATCCAACAGTTCAAGCGCTATATCCGTTGCCGTCCAGGCATCGTCGATCGCTTCAGCAATCACCGGATTGAGATAGCGAACCTCGTCAGCCAATTTAGATAGTTCATCCGCAAATTGAAGTAATCGTGCCTCGGCAACATGCTTGAGCTTTAATCGCCGGTTGATGTATTCCGGACTATGTCGTTTGGTCAACGCAATGCTGGGTAGATCAGAATAAATTTCCAGGTCATCCTCTGCGGTATCCTCTAACAAAGGATGAGATGCCTGCAAGACAAAACTCTGCACTTGACCGCCAATCTCTTCGGGGATAGCTTTATCGGTTTGTCGTCCTAGTTTCATAAATTTCCTTTCTAAAGCCTCTCTGGATGGGATTGACAGTTAGGGATGTAATTTTAAAATTCCCATCTTATCGATAAATTGTGCTTTCAGATACAGAAATTTGACGTAATTCTTAACTTTTTTACTGCATCGAACGGAACTGACTTGAAATCTCAATCTGGTTATTGGAAATTACGCCCTTACCTGCGCCCTCACCAACGGATTATTGTGCAGGCGTTACTCTGTACGTTGGTGTTTACCTCTGCATGGCCTGTCCTGGCATGGTTAGCCGGTAAACTATTAGGATTTTTGGTACAGGGTAAGGTTCTGGCATTAGCTCAACTTGCCGGAGTGGTGGCAGCGGTATTCTTCATCCAAAAATTTGCTCAGTATGGGCAAGATTCTTTAATGGCAAAGGCAGCATTGGCGATCGCTTTGGATCTACGCAAGCGAGTGTATGCCCATCTGCAAACGTTGGACTTGAGCTATTTTGAAAACGCCCAAACCGGGGATTTGTCTTACCGTTTGACCGAAGATATCGATCGCATTGGCGAAGTGGTCAACAAGGTATTTCATGACTTTACCCCGTGCGTCTTGCAACTGATTGTTGTCTTTGGCTACATGGTTTACCTCAATTGGCAACTGACGCTTGCCAGTTTGATTGTTGCGCCGCTGTTGGGATTTCTGATCAGTTGGTTTGGGGAACGCATTCTCCGGTTCTCTCGCCAGAGTCAAAATTTAGTGTCCGATTTATCGTCTCTGTTAACGGAAGCGTTTAGTGGTGTCCGTTTGATTCGTGCCTTTGCTGCGGAAGACTATGCCGTTGAACGCTTTAGTCAGGCAGCAGAACGAAATCGGCAGGCAAAGTATGCCGCCGCCTGGTTGAAAGCCGTTCAGTTTCCAGTGATTGGGTTTCTCTATGCACTGAGCGTATTGCTCTTACTGATGTTGGGGGGTTGGCAGATTGCTGCTGGGCATCTGACGGGGGAAGAGTTTGGCAGTTATGTGGCGGCAGTTGGCTTATTGATTGATCCGATCGCTCATTTAACCGATAACTACAACGAGTTCAAGCAGGGACAGGCCTCGGTCGATCGGATTTTTGAATTACTGGACGTGCAACCGGGTGTGCTTGAGCAAGCGGATGCGGTCAGTCTCCCCATTGTGACGGGAAAGGTCGAATATCGAGCAGTTAGCTTTAGCTATAAATCTGAGCAGCCTGTTTTACAAAACCTGAATTTGCTGGCATTTCCCGGAGAGGCGATCGCTTTAGTCGGTGCCTCTGGTGCTGGGAAAACAACATTGGTTAACTTGCTTCCTCGGTTTTATGATCCCCAATCTGGTCAAATTTTGATTGATGGGGTGGATATTCGGACGGTTACATTACACAGCCTGCGGCGACAAATTGGCATCGTTCCTCAGGATTCAATCTTGTTTTCAGGTACGATCGCTCAAAATATTGCGTTTGGGCAACAGCAGTTTGATCCAGCCCTGGTTCAAGCTGCCGCAAAGGTTGCTAATGCACACCAATTTATTAGCCAATTTCCAGAGGGTTATCAGACCTGGGTCGGCGAACGTGGGATCAATCTTTCTGGTGGGCAGCGTCAACGCATTGCGATCGCTCGTGCTGTCTTGCTTGATCCCCGAATTCTAATTTTGGATGAAGCGACCTCTGCTCTGGATTCTGAATCAGAAGCCCTGGTGCAAGAAGCTTTAGAACGACTCATGACAGGGCGAACTGTATTTATCATTGCCCATCGACTGGCTACCGTTCGTCGTGCCGATCGCATTTTGGTGATTGAGCAGGGGCAAGTGGTAGAGTCGGGAACCCATGCAGAACTGTTGGACAGGGGCGATCGCTATGCTCGTTTCTATGCCCAACAGTTTTCGTAAAAAATATAGCGCTTCGCACCGGAATAGATTTACGGGTGTTGTGAGAGAGCCTCGCTCCGCGAGGCTCTCTCACAACACCTTGTGCTTCACGCCTATTAAAAGAGTGGATGTTGCGCGCCCGCAGGGCGCGCAACATCCACTCTTTTAATCAGCATAAAAAATAGAGCCTGATCTAGGGGGCTTCTGTCGGAAGAGACTCCTTGTCCAGGCTGCTGGGTTCTTCTTCACCCTCCGGCACGACTGACTGAACTACAAAGGGTAAGTATGCTCCTTTCAACCCCTTTTTGATCCGCTCTGGTGTTTCGGGTAAGAGGACAAATAGCGGATGGGTTTCTTCAGCCCCTTCACTCAAGATGTGCTGATAGCGCCGGGGCATGATCCACTCATAGCCCTTATCCAGCCAGATTTGGGTTTGCCGCCAGCGGGCAAGCAAGTCTGACAGATCTTCTTGAGGGCGATGGATGAAGACAAAGATTTCAACCCCCGTCTTAATTTTCCATTCGGGATCGCACATCAAAATTGCTGTATCGCAAGGGAGGCGAATGATCTCGCCCGGTGGAATGGCACCCACCCCTGTGGCAACCGCTGAAATAGAGCTGCGAACCCGGACGATGGGAAATGCAATGGAAATCACACTCTCATCCGGACGCCGCATACTCGGAATCATTTCTAAATAAGGGCGAAATTCCTTTAACAGTGCGATCGCCCCGAGATGATCGCTATAACTGGCTAGCAATTCCTCATACTGAAACTGTTGTACAGGTTTCACAGACATTTTTCTCAGCTCTCTAGCGGGAGAATAGTGTTTCAAATTGCTGTGAATGCTATTTGATAGCGTCCATCACCTTAAACATGGGCAAATACATTGCCACAAGGATAGAACCGACCATCCCCCCCAACACCACGATCATAATGGGTTCCATAATACTCGTGAGGGCTTTAACGGCTTGTTCTACTTCATCTTCATAGAAATCAGCGACTTTCATCAGCATGGTGTCGATTTCCCCGGTTTCTTCACCAATACTAATCATCTGAATTGCCATGATCGGGAAGACTTGCTCCCGTTGCAGCGCAATACTGATCATGCCACCTGACTGAACTTCCTGGCGTGCTGCGTCTACCGCGTTAGCCACAACCTGGTTGCCAGCGGTATCTCGGACGATTTCTAAGGCGGTTAAAATGGGCACCCCAGAACGAGACAAAGAACCAAAAGTTCGGCAGAAACGAGCCGTCGCTGTTTTTTGAATCAAATCGCCAAACAGGGGCATTTTCAAATAAAAGCGATCGAGTGTTTCTCGCCCGACCCGCGTGCTGTAGTACTGCTTGTAAGCAAATACAAAGACGACAACAAAGCTCACCAGAATGATGGAATAAATCGGAGTTCTGAGCACCTTGCTGATCTGCAACATCATGGCTGTAAATGCAGGTAACTCAGCGTCTAGCTCATCAAAAATATTGGCGAAAATAGGCAGCAGGAAAATGGTCATGCCCAGGAAAACGGAAACGGCAATAAACCCGACCGCCATGGGATAAGTCATGGCTGACTTAATCTGGTTCTGTAAGCGCGCTACGTCTTCTAGCAGTTTCGCCAGACGATTCATCACCTCGTCCAGTACCCCCCCAACTTCTCCCGCCTGCACCATGCTGACATAAAGGTTGTCAAAGCACTTAGGATGCTTGCGCATGGCATCAGAGAGGTTCGTTCCCTGTTGCACATCAGAACTAATTTCTTGAAGTGCTTTTTTCAGTTTTGGGTTACTGCACTGGTCGGCTAAGACACCTAAGCCTCGAACCATTGCCACACCAGCGTTGATCAGCACCGCAAACTGACGAGAGAAGATGGCTTTGTCTTTAACCGTAACGCTGGTAAAAGAATTTTGGATTTCTTGCAGATCGAGGTTGTTGAGCGTTTCAACCAATCCTCGATCTTCGGTCAGATCTTGTACAAAAAGACCCCTCTCTCGTAGCGCTGTACGCGCCTCAGAAGGAGAGTCTGCGGTTATTTTTTGCCGTCTAGGATTGCCTTTAGAATCCCGAGCGCGAACAACATAGGTTGGCATAGCTCACCATTCATCCAATCGAAAAATCACTCAATTATCGTCCAGCCGGGACACCGGGTTTAGCTCCACCGGGCGCGGGTACGCCCCCAATTAACCGTTGGAATTCATCCGGTCGAGATGTTTTAGCCATCGCAGCTTCAAAGGAAATCAGCCCTTGTTTGTATTGATCTGCCAACACTTTTTCGAGGGTTTGCATACTCAATTTGCCACCCGTTTGAATGGCAGAGTAGATCTGAGAGGTCTTACCTTCTCGAATCAAGTTGGCGATCGCTGGCGTTACCACCATGATTTCCTGAGCCATGACTCGCCCATACTCTCCTGGTTTAACATTTTTCTTAGTGACCAGGGTTTGGCTAAACACTGCCACCAGTGAGTTAGAGAGCTGAACTCTGACCTGTTGTTGTCTTTCCGCAGGGAACACATCGACCATCCGATCGACTGTCTGAGAAGCAGAACTGGTATGCAACGTGCCCATGACTAAGTGACCCGTTTCAGCTGCTGAGATCGCCAGTGAAATCGTTTCCAAGTCCCGCATTTCACCCACTAGAATGATATCCGGATCTTCCCGCAAAGCAGCTCTTAAGGCATTGGCAAAGCTTTTGGTATCTTCTCCCAACTGGCGTTGGTGAATCACACTTTTGATCGGTTCGTAAACGAATTCAACCGGATCTTCGATGGTGAGAATGTGCTCCGCACGAGTCCGGTTAATCAGATCAATCATGGCTGCCAGAGTGGTTGTTTTTCCAGATCCGGTAGGTCCGGTGACTAGAATCAAACCCCTCGGCTTCTCAGCCATTTCCCGCACAATATCGGGTAAGCCCAATTTTTCGAAGCTAGGAATCTTAGAACTGAGAGCCCGTAAACAGGCGGCATAGGTGCCCCGTTCCTTGTACACATTGACCCGAAATCGAGCCAGCCCTTTAACTCCATAGGAACAGTCTAATTCCCAGGTTTGTTCCAGGTTTTTGCGCTGGGTATTGTTGAGCATGCTGAAAATCAGCCGTTGACATTGTTCTGCGGTCAGCGGCTCATCGCCAATGGGAGTGAGATGCCCACTCAGTCGGAAGTAGGGAGGCAACCCCGCAGATAGGTGCATATCCGAGCCACCCATCTCGATTAGTTGCTCCATCAAATCTTCAATCATCATCTCCATAACACAGTCTCTCCTTCAGCGATGTTCTAATCGATGTCTCAAGCTCTCGGTCGGTAAATGACTTCAGTTCCAAACTGTCCTGCGGTGATTTCCATTGCCCATCAAGCAAACTGGCGATCGCAGGCGTTAGTCTTGGAATCGAGGAGTCATACAGTATGGACAATCCATCCACTCTTGCTTTAACTCGGCACTACAGCATCGGCAGGTTAAGGATGTTTTCCGTTTGGCTTTCAGTTCTGCTTCCAGACCTGTGTCTGTAAAGGTAACCCGTTCTACTTCATCCAACGTGGTAGCCCCCTGGCGAACCAGGTTCAAACTGTAAGCCAGAAGGGTTTTCATGCCCTCTTCAACCGCTACCTCTTTAATCCGTTCAGTGGGTGCCCCTTCTGTAATCAAAGTCTGGATGGGTTCTGTGACTCGCATCACTTCATAAACCCCACATCGCCCTTTATAACCAATGCCTTTGCAGCTTGAGCAGAGGATATTCTTAGCTTTCGCTTCTTGGATTTGGTCAACCTGTAACGAATTGGCTTTATAGAAAATCACATCCGCATCCCTGGAAGCAGACAGCCCAAACCTTGCCATTTCTTCGGCGCTAGGGGTGTAAGGCATCCGACACTCGGCGCAGACCCGACGCATCAGCCGCTGTGCTAGGACACCAATCAAAGAACTGGAAACCATGAATGGCTCAATTCCCATTTCATCTAATCGAGCGACCGCACTAGCCGCATCGTTAGTGTGTAGCGTCGTTAACACTAAGTGTCCAGTCAGAGCGGCTTCAATTGCCGTCTTCGCGGTTTCCTTATCGCGCGTCTCACCCACCAGAATCACATCTGGATCTTGTCTCAAAAATGCTCTCAAAATCGAGGCAAAGTCCATCCCTTTTTCTCGAATGACTTGGACCTGCGTCAAACCCGGCAATGTATATTCAATCGGGTCTTCCGCCGTACTGATATTGACGCCTGGGTCATTCCGCTCTGCCAGTGCCGAGTAAAGAGTCGTCGTTTTCCCGGAACCCGTAGGTCCTGTTACCAGGATCAGACCAAACGGACGTGCCACCATGTCCTGTACGGTTCGCAGCGTGTCGGGGTCGGCGATCAACTTATCTAACCCCAACTGAGTTGCAGAGTTATCTAAGATTCGAAGACAGACTTTCTCACCGCAACGACTGGGAATCGTGTTGACCCGGAAGTCAATTTTACGCCCATCGTAAATTCGGCGAATCCGTCCATCTTGCGGCATTCTACGCTCAGCAATGTCCAGATTGGCGATGATTTTGAAACGAGCTGTAACGGCTGGAATGATTTTCTTGGGCAACCGCTCAAAGGCTTCTCGAAGTACCCCGTCTTTACGGAAGCGAATTCTCAGATCCTCTTCCTGTGGCTCAACGTGAATATCTGAAACCCCTTCTTGCAGGGCTTTGACCAGGATCTTGTTGACCAAAGCAATAACCGGCGCAGCTTCAGCATCTTGTAACGCCGCGTCTAAGTTGGCATCGGCATCATCGACGGCTTCTTCTAACTCAAGATACTCCAGCCCTTCTAGATCGGCTTTAACATCGACTTTAGATTGTTGATCCAGCTGTCGTTGTTGCTCTTGCTGCTCGTCAAGGTATTGGTTGATGATGCGCTGATAATCTTCCAGCGTGATCACCATCCGCTGGAGGGTCAGATTGTGTGGTCGAAGAATTCGATTGAGATCGTCTTGTGCCGATAGATCATCGGGATCGACCATTGCCACCAGCAATGCCGGTGGATCAGATTCAGTTCGGGCTAAGGGCACCAGGCGACAGCGACGACAGACATCTACTGGGATCAATGTATTGATCAACAATCCCACCTGCGCTGTGGAGATTTGCCCCATTTCGGGATCAAGCGATTCCACACCATAGAGAATTTTTAGCTCAAACAACTGCTGCTTCTTGTACTGACGCAACAGGTCAGGGGGCAGCAACTTTCCAGTAATCTGTTCGAGTACCTCTGTGAGGGGTCTACCCGACTTACGGCTTTCGACCAGTGCTTGAGACATCTTCTCGTTGTCGATATATCCAGCCGCAATCAATTTATTGCTGAACGGCGAGAAATTTTGATGAATGACTAAGGCGCGACGCTGTGAGGGGGGATTAGCCATAGCTGGATGCCAAGAGTTTCCTTGAAGTAGTTTAGAGTGTGCCCAGAATTGCTGAAATAGTTACAGAGATTGGCGTAGATGGTTCTGAAAGAGTGAGTAGATGGGAAAACGGTCGAGTTGAGACGATCTCGAATCTAGTTGCCTGAAAATATAAAACCCAAAGGCGTAAATCGGAAGCAAGAAATAATAATTTTTATTAAAAGTTTTGAAAATTCAGTTCGCGATCGCAAGGTAGCTTGATCTTAATACTGCTTTTCATAATTTAGGATCCCAGCTTCATTAAGCTGTACTTCTTTTTGAGAGAGCGGTGGCGAAGCCACCGCTCTCTCAAAAAGAATTGGGCTTTATTAAACCCACGAGCCTTATGGTTTTGACAAAACCAAGGAGAGACTACAACACAGGAAGTTTACGCTTACACACGTCCAAATCTAACTCCTGTGTATAACAACACAGACATCCTCTCTGCTCAGAAACGTTACGTTTCGTTACTTTGGCTCAAGCTTGCAGGCTAGATACGTAGATGCGGGCAAAAAACAGGAAGGGTATACCTGAGCCTTTTAATCAGTGTAGGGTTGGGTCGCAATAGTCGAGTTCTTAAGCTATTTCCAAAAATCATAGCCTGTGTTGAGTGGATTGACAGGGTATTCAACGATATCCATTACGAAGCGCACAAATCGCACACCAATATAAAGGCACGCAAAGATACTTTCCTGCTAGAAGACACAATTAAACGTTTTATAACGGGGTGCAGGGGTTCCACCCCTGCGCAGCCCCAAGAGGGGGTTCTACCCCCTCCACCCCCTCTAAAACTTTTAAGTTGGTGTACTAGATAGTGAAATCTTCGCTTGAAAGAGGTATCCTTTCGGAGAAGTTAGGTTAGAGTAGCTAAAATCTTAAACTGGACAATCGCTCTTATCTATTGGGGCAATTCTGCGGCAATTCAGATCTATTGGGGCAATTCAGACAATAATTTTCGTGCTTTCCACACTAGGATAGTTCCTACAGTCCAATGGTTTGTTGCAAAATGAGTGGAAGTCAATAGTTAAAGGATGCTCAGGAAGCAATGACTGATGTTTCGGAGGATTTGGAGAAGATGATGAATGAAACACCTTCTGCGGAAGTAGTGTCTGCTGAAACTGAGGTGGAAGAGAATTCAGATATGGGCTCAGAGACTGCCCCCATCGTCGATCAGACCGGCGAAAATGCTGAGACGGTTACTCCAGATTTGCCTCTGGATGACATTTCAGAAGAGGATCAATCTGAAGGTGGGATCGATTATCAGGCGGCGGTTAGAGAGCTGACTCGTACAATTGAGTCTCTCAAAACTCAACTGGACGATCGAACCAACCAGTACATGAGAATTTCGGCTGATTTTGATAACTTCCGTAAACGCACCCAAAAAGAGAAAGAAGATTTGGAAGTGCAAATCAAGTGCAATACGGTGGTTGCGTTGTTGCCTGTGGTAGACAACTTTGAGCGGGCGCGATCGCAGATCAAGCCGCAGACCGACTCAGAAATGAACATTCACAAGAGTTATCAGGGTGTATATAAAGACTTTGTCGATCGTCTGAAACGCATTGGTGTAGCACCCATGCGGGCGGAAGGCAAAGAATTTGATCCCAATCTGCATGAGGCAGTCATGCGAGAGCAAACCAGTGAACATCCCGAAGGAAGCGTGATTGAAGAGCTGGTTCGGGGGTATCTATTAGGCGATCGCGTTCTTCGCCACGCAATGGTGAAAGTTGCAGCGGCTCCAGATCCAACGTCTGAGGTTGAAGATAGCAATCCAAGTACTACGGAATCCTGAACGGTTAGTTTTGATACACATAATCCCTGAGGTTGTAGAAAATGACTGGTTTGAAGTAAAGATTTTGGGTTAGATTGATCAAATTCCCGAGCAACTGCGGAATACTTGCTAGAAATGAGTTCAATATTTCTTCATCTGCTGTACTCATTCACTTGAATACGTACGTTCACGACCGCTAATTATGGGAAAAGTCATCGGTATTGACCTGGGCACGACGAATAGCTGTGTTGCTGTCTTGGAAGGCGGTCAATCAGTAGTTATCGCCAATTCTGAGGGAGGACGCACCACCCCCAGTATCGTGGGGTTTGGTAAGACAGGTGAACGCCTGGTAGGGCAATTGGCTAAGCGTCAAGCTGTAACCAATGCCGAAAACACGGTGTTCAGTATCAAGCGTTTTATAGGACGACGGTGGGACGACACAGTAGACGAGCGTAGTCGGGTTCCCTATGGCTGTGTCAGAGGGAAAGACGATACTGTAGACGTTCAAATCCGTGGTCGGGTCTATACACCCCAAGAAATTTCGGCAATGATCTTGCAGAAGTTAAAGCAAGATGCCGAAAATTATTTGGGCGAAACGGTCACTCAAGCTGTGATTACCGTCCCAGCGTATTTTACCGATGCCCAACGGCAGGCAACCAAAGATGCGGGTACTATTGCCGGTCTTGAGGTTCTGCGGATTATTAATGAGCCGACGGCGGCTGCATTATCCTACGGTCTGGATAAACAAGATCAGGAACAATGTGTACTGGTTTTCGACTTGGGCGGCGGCACGTTTGATGTCTCGATTCTGCAATTGGGTGACGGTGTATTTGAAGTCAAAGCAACCTCTGGCAACAACCACCTGGGGGGAGACGACTTTGACAATGTTCTGGTGCGCTGGCTGACGGATGTTTTCCGAACCCAAGAAGGGGTCGATCTTTCTGCGGACAAAATGGCACTCCAACGTCTCCGAGAAGCGGCAGAAAAAGCCAAGATTGAACTCTCCACGATGTTGACGACGACCATTAATCTCCCGTTTATCACAGCGGATGAGACGGGACCCAAACATCTAGAGATGGAGATGTCTCGTGCCAAGTTTGAAGAATTGGTTGGGCATTTGGTTCAAAGTACGATTGAGCCTGTAGCGCAAGCGTTGAAAGATAGCGGGCTGAGTCCTGACCAGATCGACCGGATCATTCTAGTTGGCGGTTCTACCAGAATTCCGGCTGTCCAAGAAGCAATTCGTCAATATTTTGGGGGCAAGCAGCCCGATCGCTCGGTTAACCCTGACGAAGCTGTTGCTCTGGGGGCAGCGATTCAAGCCGGTGTATTGGGCGGCGAAGTGAAAGATATCCTGCTGTTGGATGTCACGCCGCTGTCGTTGGGAATTGAAACGCTGGGCGAAGTCTTTACTCGCATTATCGAGCGCAATACCACCATACCAACCACCAAGGGGCAAACCTTCTCGACGGCAACTGATGGGCAAACCTCTGTTGAGATCCATGTCTTGCAGGGTGAGCGGGCAATGGCAAAAGATAACAAGAGCCTTGGAAAATTCCAGCTCACTGGAATTCCGCCAGCTCCTAGAGGGGTGCCTCAAATTGAAGTATCGTTTGAAATTGACGCCAACGGTATTCTCAAAGTCTCTGCTCGCGATAAAGGTACGGGACGTCAGCAAAGTATTGAAATTCGTGATACTGGAGGTCTGAGCGGTACTGAGATTGAGCGGATGCGACAGGAAGCAGAAGTGTATGCCGAGGATGACCAACGGCGTAAGCAACTGGTCGAGCTACAAAATCAGGCAGAAACCCTGTTTTATAGCTATGAAGAAACGTTGCGTAACAATGCTCACTTGCTGGATGAGGGGATGAAAGACAGTGTGGCTGAGCGAGCGGCTGAGTTGAGAGCGGCGATCGCCAACCGCAATAAAACCTCCATCGAAGAAATGCAACAGCGCTATGATGCCCTCCAACAAGCATTATTCGAAATTGGCTCGTTGTTATACCAGCAGACCAGTACAGATAACCCTGACTATGCCTATTCTGTTGATTCTGCCTCAGAAGGATGGGCAAATGGTCATGCCGGAACCGAACCCGATGGGGGTTTGGAGGAAGATTACAGTTTCGACAATGATGAAACCGTTACTGCCGATTACGAGGCAGTGGACTAGTTTAGGATATAGGGTAGGAATGTAAGGGTTCTTAAGCTAAGGTTTCATGGTGTCATGTAGACCCACGGTTTTGAACCCAAGCTTTGTACCCAAGGTGTCCATTACCTCTCACCCAAAAATATCGCTCTATGGCTCGTGATTACTATGAAGTTCTCGGTGTCTCTCGTAGTGCAGACAAAGAGGAAATTAAGCGCGCTTACCGTCGGCTAGCTCGCAAGTATCACCCTGACGTCAACAAAGAAGAAGGGGCTGAAGAGCGATTTAAAGAAATTAATCGCGCTTACGAAGTGCTCTCAGAACCAGAAATTCGGGCTCGCTACGATCGGTTTGGAGAAGCGGGCGTTAGTTCTGGGGCGGGTCCCAATCCGCAGGACTTTAGCGACTTAGGTGGCTTCGCTGATATTTTTGAGAGTTTCTTTAGTGGCTTCTCGGGTGGCATGGGTCAGCAAGTCCGTCGTCGTAGCGGTCCCGTCAGGGGTGACGATTTGCGTCTGGATCTGAAGTTAGACTTTCGTGAAGCCGTATTTGGTGGCGAGAAAGAGATCCGCATTAGCCATTTAGAAACCTGCACCACATGCAGCGGTTCTGGAGCAAAACCTGGAACTCGCCCACGTACCTGTCCAACCTGTTCCGGCTCAGGTCAAGTTCGTCGAGCCACGCGCACGCCCTTTGGCAGTTTCACCCAAGTTTCGGTGTGTCCGACCTGCAATGGCGGCGGACAGGTGATCGAAGACAAATGTGATGTCTGTAGCGGTAGTGGGCAACGGCAGGAAGCCAAGAAACTCAAGATCAATATTCCGGCTGGTGTCGATAATGGAACCCGTTTGCGCGTATCTGGGGAAGGCGATGCCGGACAACGGAGTGGACCGCCGGGGGATCTGTATGTCTATCTCTTTGTCAACGAAGATGCTGAGTTTCAACGAGATGGGATCAATATTCTATCAGAGCTTAAAATTAGCTATTTGCAGGCAATTCTGGGCTGCCGCTTAGAGGTGAATACGGTAGATGGACCTGCTGAATTATTAATTTCTCCGGGGACTCAGCCGAATACAGTATTAACCTTAGAAAATCACGGTGTCCCACGGCTAGGTAATCCGGTTAGCCGGGGCGATCATTTAATCACAGTTCTGATTGATATCCCGACTAAGATTGCGCCTGAAGAGCGAGAATTGCTGGAGAAGCTGGCTAAGATCCGGGGCGATCGCATTGGTAAAGGAGGCGGTATTGAGGGGTTTCTAGGAGGATTATTCCGAGGATGAAGCCTACAGAAGCCGTTACTGTCCATCCCGATGCCGCCGCGCATTTAGACCTGCGAGGAACGCCCTGTCCGATCAACTTTGTGCGAACCAAATTGCGGCTGGAGAAAATGACGCCTGGTACCTTACTGGAGGTCTGGCTTGATCCGGGAGAGCCGATCGAGCAAGTGCCTGACAGTTTAAAGATGTCGGGGTACGCCGTAGAAAGTATTGAAGATCATCACGCCTTTTTTGCCTTAAGAGTCCGTCATCCTTTCACAGAAGGTCATTCTGAATGTTAAGTTGTGAGCTTTAAAACCAGAGTGATGAGTGCAGATTTAGAGCCTTCGCTCAAGGTGCAGATTCCGGATTTCACAACTCTGACAGGCACTGTGTTGTCAGTGCAGGCGAATTATTATTGGGTGCAGCTTGACCCTGAAACGCTACCAGAAGGTGCAAGGGCAATTTCATCGCTTCTTTGCACCCGGCGATCGCGGCTCAAAAAAATTGGGCAGCAAGTCATGGTGGGCGATCGCGTCCAAATTGAGGAGCCTGACTGGGATGGTGGGCGAGGGGCGATCGTGCAGGTGGCTCCGCGTCGTACCGAGCTTGATCGTCCACCCATTGCCAATGCCGATCAAATTTTGCTGGTATTTGCCCTGGCAGAACCCGATTTAGACCCGTTTCAGCTGAGTCATTTTCTGATCAAAGCAGAATCAACGGGGATATCGGTGGCGCTCTGTTTGAATAAAAGCGATCTGGTTTCAGATGCCGTGCAGCACGATTGGAGTCATCGCCTGGAGCAGTGGGGCTATTCTCCTCTGATTGTCAGTCTTGAACACAATCAAGGTCTCCATCAGCTAGAAGCCCAGTTAGACCAACGCATTACAATTGTGTCGGGACCTTCCGGCGTGGGTAAGTCAAGTTTGATTAACCATCTGATTCCCAAAATCGATTTGAGAGTTGGGGCTGTGTCGGGCAAGCTGGGGCGGGGACGGCATACCACGCGCCACGTTGAGTTATTTGAGCTGCCCATGGGTGGGTTGTTAGCCGATACGCCTGGGTTTAACCAGCCCGACCTCGATTGTTTGCCAGGAGAATTAGCCGATTATTTTCCGGAGATTGGGCAACGGTTAGCCGAGGGTCAGTGTCAATTTAGCGATTGTTTGCATCGGGATGAACCCAATTGCGCGGTTCGTGGCGACTGGGAGCGTTATGAGCACTATTTACGGTTTTTGAGCGAGGCGATCGCTCGTCAGGATGCTCAAGACCAGACGGGGGATGCTGAGTCTACAACCAAGATGAAAATTGGGCGAGAAGGACAGATTCAATCGGAACCCAAGCTAGAAAGCAAGAAATATCGGCGTCCGTCGCGGCGTACCGAAAAGCAGGCGCTTCAAGACCTTTGCCATGATATTGGGGACTTGATGGCAAAAGATGAGGCAGATCTGTAAACCAATATAGGCATAGCAATTTTCAGTTACGTGAAATACGAGTTTTTGAGTGAGAGCCTCGCTCTGCGAGGCTCTCACTCAAAAACTGGAATCTCTTATTCGTAATCTTGTTCGACTCGTCCGACGCCTGTGCCGGGATAATAATTACTTAAAATTTGTTGGTAGGAATATCCCTGCTCTGCCAGGTTGAGTGCGCCCAGTTGGCTCATGCCCCGACCTTGAAATGCTTCTGCAACAATATCATCAGAGGCAGCATAGAGCGACTCGACAATGCCTCCCCGATAACTCACAAATTCTCCGGCTGTGTCGTCTACGGCTTGATTGGTTCTGGCTGCTTCTCGTTCGATGCCGCGATACACCTGGTAGCGTTCGGTTGCGCCTAAGTGATAGAGGTCGTTGGCAGGTCGAAAATAGTACGTCAGTGCATAGGAACGGGCAGCGACGGCTTGCGCTTTGAGCGCTTCCATATCCCAACTGGGAGAGACTTCGCTACCAACGACACTGTAGAGGTACTGCCGCATATTGACGTAATTGACTGCCCAGAGCCGTCCTGACTCAGCTGCCAGTAATAACTGCCCCCGATATTCGCGATCGCCCAGTCGAAAGGTGCTTGTCGGTGGAATTTCTATCCAGACAACGGATGGTAAGTTCCAGGACCCCAAGGCGATCGCATTTCCCTGTGCCTGGACGGTGTAATGTTCTCCGGCAGCGAGAGACCGTAAACTTTGACCATTGCGATCGCGCAAATTAGCTCCCCCAGCGCTGCTAAAGGTTGTAGAAGGAACCCCTACGGCGATCGCCACATGCATCTCGATCGAGGCATCAATGGTGGGCATTGAGGCATGAAATTCTTCGATTGCCTGTTGGTTGGCAGCCTGTTGGGCAGCCGTTAGCGGTGGTGTGGCAGCAGAGGGACTGACAGATGGCGTCGTGGAAGGTTGTCCTGGGCGGGAAGAAAGGTGGGGGACGATTCCTGCCAGGGGCACTGAAGTAGAGGCGATCGCGGATGGAGTCGGTGTGGGTGAGGCTGGAGAAGGACGATCGCCTGGGGTAACAGGTGAGGCTGAGGCTGAGGGAGGGGTGGCTGGGATAACGGTCTCAACCTGTTGCCGTTGCCGCTCCAAAAAAATGCCGCCGACGATGACAACGCCGATCAGGGGAATCCCTAACCCAAGATAACGGTTTAGCCATGAAGGATATGGTCGTTTTAGCATTTCAACCCATTGCAAAGACTTAAGGTGCCCCTATTGCATTCTGACGTAGGATCATGGATTTGATAAAGTTCACCGCTGGTTGAAAGCGCCACAGCTCTCTCAACCAGAATGGCAGACGAATTAACGAGTCATTCTTAATAGATTTAGTTGCAGCGAATCAAAATGTAACAGATTGCAACATATAATTTTAATGTGAACTGAGTGTCAAAACTTTTTCAAGGGTAATCACATTACATGCGAGTTGCGATCGCTGGAGCAGGGTTAGCAGGGCTATCTTGCGCAAAATACTTGGTTGATGCAGGGCATACCCCCATCGTCTT
The DNA here is from genome assembly GCF_055793305.1 of Calyptranema fuscum S582. Classification (NCBI taxonomy): domain Bacteria; kingdom Bacillati; phylum Cyanobacteriota; class Cyanophyceae; order Oculatellales; family Oculatellaceae; genus Calyptranema; species Calyptranema fuscum. The sequence goes on along the minus strand of NZ_JBSLYH010000057.1, from coordinate 27,814 downwards.
AGAACGTCGCGATGTCTTGGGCGGTAAGGTCGCTGCCTGGAAAGATGAAGATGGCGACTGGTATGAAACCGGGCTGCATATTTTCTTTGGCGCTTATCCCAATGTCCTTCAGCTGTTCAAAGAGCTGGGCATTGAGGATCGGTTGCAGTGGAAAGAGCACAGCATGATTATGAATCAGCCGGATCATCCGGGGGTCTATTCCCGCTTTGATTTCCCTGATATTCCGGCACCCTGGAACGGCATTGCGGCAATTTTGCGCAACAATGACATGCTCACCTGGGAGGAAAAGATCAAATTTGGGCTGGGGCTAATCCCGGTGATGCTGCGCGGGCAAGCCTATGTCGAAGAGATGGATCGCTACTCCTGGACAGAGTGGTTGCAAAAACATGGCATTCCCGAACGGGTGAATGAAGAAGTCTTCATTGCTATGTCTAAATCGTTAAATTTTATTGGCCCGGATGAAATTTCTTCAACGGTGATCCTGACTGCCATGAATCGCTTCTTGCAGGAGCGCTACGGTTCAAAAATGGCATTTTTGGATGGTTCACCCACAGAACGCCTCTGTCAGCCGATGGTGGACTATATTACCGAACGCGGGGGTGAGGTGCGGTTAAATGCACCTTTAAAAGAAATCTTGCTGAACGATGACCAATCGGTACGCGGATTTTTGTTGCGCGGTTTAGACGACGCAGAGGATGAGGTGCTGACGGCAGATTTATATGTGTCAGCGATGCCCGTTGACCCGTTGAAAGTCATGCTGCCGACCCCCTGGCGAGAGCAGAGCTACTTCAAACAGCTGGATGGGTTGGAAGGGGTGCCCGTGATTAATTTGCATCTCTGGTTCGATCGCAAACTCACCGATATCGATCACTTATTATTTTCGCGATCGCCGTTGCTGAGTGTTTATGCCGACATGAGCAACACCTGCCGCGAATATGCCGACCCCAATCGATCGATGTTGGAATTGGTTTTAGCGCCCGCAAAAGATTGGATTAGTAAATCAGACGAAGAGATTATTGCAGCAACTATGGTAGAACTGGAAAAGCTATTTCCAGAACACTTCACAGGAGACAACACTGCCACACTGTTGAAGTCTAAAGTTGTGAAAACACCGCGCTCCGTTTATAAAGCGGTACCCGGTTGTCAGCAATACCGTCCCTCACAAGTAACGCCCATTCCTAACTTTTTCCTGGCAGGTGACTTTACGATGCAGCGTTATCTAGCAAGTATGGAGGGAGCTGTCCTTTCGGGTAAGCTAGCCGCTCAGGCAATTAGCGATCGCCAAAACACGACAGGCTCCTCAGCAACCGCGACAGGGCAATCTAACCCCAAGTTAGAAGATTTACAGCCTTCAGTTCGTTGAGTGACTTGACCAAGCGATCCCTAACCTGAAAAGCTGATAGCTGATGGTGAATCGCTAACATCTCACAAGTACCCCCCATCTGCAACGGAATGCTGCAATTGCCTGAATCTCCTCGTATCCTTTCCCTGGCGTCCCTGGAAGACTCCTATGAGCTTTGTCGTCAAGTGACGGCAATGTACTCTAAGACCTTTTATGTGGGCACGCTCCTGATGCCAGAAGCCAAGCGTCGGGCTATCTGGGCTATTTATGTTTGGTGTCGTCGCACCGATGAGCTGGTTGATGGACCGAAAGCAGAATTTACGACTGATGCCACTCTCAATGAGTGGGAGGAAAACCTGGAATCAATTTTTGCAGGTCATCCTCTGGACGATGTGGATGTCGCATTGGTCGATACGCTAGAGCGTTTTCCGATTGACATTCAGCCTTTTCGGGACATGATCGCAGGTCAGCGCATGGATCTGTACCGGAGTCGCTATGAAACCTTTGAGGAACTGGAGCTATATTGCTACCGGGTGGCAGGTACGGTGGGGCTGATGTCGGCGGCAGTGATGGGGGTTGCGACCAACAACACCAGGGCACCGTGGGAACAAAACCAGGGTGAAATTGACCCGACTCAAGAGGCGATCGCCCTTGGCGTTGCCAATCAGTTAACCAATATTTTGCGGGATGTTGGGGAAGACGCTCGCCGTGGGCGCATCTACATTCCCCAAGCCGATCTGCAACTGTTTAACTATACCGAAGCCGACCTGTTGGCGGGTGTGGTAGACGATCGCTGGTGCGAGCTGATGCGGTTTCAGATCCAACGGGCGCGAAAGTTTTACACCGAGGCAGAAAGAGGCATTCGCCAGCTCAGCCAAGATGCTCGATTCCCCGTTTGGGCAGCACTGATGCTCTATCGCGGCATTTTAGATGTGATTGAGCAAAATCAGTATGACGTCTTCCGGCAGCGAGCCTATGTTCCAGGCTGGCGCAAAATGCTGTGTCTGCCGATGGCAAAACTGTGTGCCGAAGTGCTTTAGCGCTGCCCGATGCGAATTGCCTGAACAATATTGGAAAAATCATCGGTCCAGGGCTGCTGATTGACATCGATGGCAATAGGATGCCAGCGGGGATCAGCTTGTAATGCCCCAAAATCTTCTGGCTGCCGTGCCAAGATGACCCAGTGAGAGGGTGCTTTGCCGACAGCTCGATCGGCGTCTGAGACATCCGTTTCAAATTGTGCCAGGGTTGCCAGGTTCAGGTGATGGGCGATCGCCCCTAAAACGGGTTCTAATTCTAAAAACCGATTGGTGATATTGACGACCAGCAAACCGCGATCGCTCAATTTCTCAAAATACAGTTGAATCGCGTCCTGGGTAATGAGATGCAGTGGGATGGAATCGGAACTGAAGGCATCCATAAATAGCCAATCGTAGGATGAGTTGGGGATCTGGGCGATCGCCAAGCGACCATCTCCCACCACTAGATCAATCGCTGCCCGACTGTCTTGTAGGAACGTGAAATAGTCCGGATCAGTGGCAATTTTGACCGCTAGGGGATCGATTTCATAAAACGTCCACTGTTGGTTCGCCTGAGCATACGTTGCCAGCGTGCCTACCCCCAAGCCCAAAACTCCAATCCGATCGGGAGGCGTATCGGCAAATGCCTGAAACAATTGCCCCACAGGTCCCGTGCGAGTGAAATAGGTAAGCGGTTCGTTACGCCGATCGGGATCGAGGCTTTGCTCGCCGTGCAGGGTCGTGCCATGTAAGAGGCTGTGGTAGCCCCCCGACTGGGTTGGGCTGAGCACTCGATACACGCCAAAAAAGCTGCGATCGCTGAGCAATACGTCTGCCCCGCCCCCTACCGAAAATTGGTGGAGTAAGCCAATCAAAACGATGCCTACCCCTGCCATCCACCAGTGCCCTCGGAAAGCATACCGTAGCCCCAGTAATAGGGCGATCGCCAATCCTAATCCCATCCACTGTTCCGGTCGCCAATCGGCACTAAACCCAACCAGCAATCCGCCGCCCAACAGTCCTAAACTCAGGGGTAACGTTAACCGCAACCGGAAACTACCGATTCGCGTGTCTGCAAAAAGGGGGGTTTGTAAGAGCAATAGACTCAGGAGCAAAATCAGCGGATATTCCAGCACACTGGGATAAAGGATGGGAGCAGCGATCGCATTCAACCAGCCACCCAAGACCCCACCCAGGGCAATCCAAAAATAAAACAGCGTGAGATGTTGAGGATCGGGACGGCTCCGCGCCAATTCACTATGACAGATACCGGCAACGAGCAATAAACCCAACAGATGCAAAGGCAAAATGAGCCAGATAGGTTGCACAATTCGCAGCAAAAACAGTAGGCAGAGGGCGGTTAATAGCAGCGGTTGTAGCAAGATCAGTAATGTATGGGGAAGCCGCGATCGCGGCGCAAAGGTGAGGATAAAGGTGAGCAGATAAATCATCAGCGGCACTGCCCAAAGCAACGGAACAGCCGCTAAATCGGTCGTGATATAGGTCGTGACCCCCAGCAGCAAACTGGAGGGTAGAAAGGCAAGCACGACCCATTGCAGTTGCTGTTGACCCGTGGGGGCGTTCTCAAGGGATGGTTGGTCAAACGTGGGATCGGGAGCATTGGCAGAGGCAGGCGATCGCCACACATACACGGCACAACTCAACACCAGCACTATCAACACACCATAGGCGATCGCCCATAGTTGGCTTTGTTGGGTTAACGAGAGGGTGGGTTCCAACCCCAGCGGATAGCAAACCAGCCCCAGCAAACTCCCCAAATTACTTGCGGCGTAGAGAAAATAGGGATCTTTGCCCGCCACGCTAGGCGTTTGAGCTAGCCATTTTTGCAACAGGGGAGCCGTGGTGGAAACGACGAAAAACGGCAACCCCACAGAGACGCTCAATAAGCCCAACAGCCACAGGACGGGAATCGTGTCTGCTGAGGGCATCCAACCCGGAGCAGGAGCAATCGGTAAGACCAGCAGCGTCACCAGCAGCAGACCGATATGAAAGACGGCTTGATGACGGATCTTCCAGCTCGTGGTAGCCACGTGAGAATAGCCATAACCCAGCAGCAGCACTGCCTGAAAAAAGAATAAGCACGTATTCCAGACGGCGGGTGAGCCACCCAACAAGGGCAGAATCATTTTGCCCACCATCAGCTGCACCCAAAACAGCAAAAACGCACTGCCCAACAGCGTTGTAGAGAATAGGAAGAGCAACTGCCATGTCCTTAACGTTGAGTGTAAAAACCTCTAAATGTAACTCATTCTGTAGCTAGATGGCAATCCCCTGCTAAGAATGCGAAGCTATAGGTATAGCAGTTGCTTGAGATGTTTGGATGAGGAATAAGGTGCGCTAAACCTTCTTGTTACTGACCTCAATGGCGATCGCTGACCGGGCTACACAGTTGCTTACCGTTGATAACGGAGGAGCGAAAAATGAAACGAATGTTACTTACGTCGATTGCTCTGATTGCACCGCTATTCATTGCAACTAGCGTCCGAGCCGAAAACCCAACCCAAGTGCAGCAACTTCTGGAAACGGGTGCTTGCCCAAGCTGTGACTTGACAGGAGCTAATCTAAATGACGCGCATTTGATTGGCGCTGACCTGCGAAACGCGGATTTGACGGGTGCTACGCTGATCAATTCGAATCTGGAAGGTGCGGATCTAACGGGTGCAAACCTGAGTCAGGCAGATTTGACGGGTGCATTTGCCACGAATGCTGTGTTTGACTACGCCAACTTGACAAATGCCGACCTGACCAATGCGCAGATGTACTACGCCAGCACCACAGAAACCGTCCTGACCGGCGTTGAGCTAAGTGGGGCACAAGTTCTGGGTAGCGATATCAACGTGGGTGGCGACTGACGACAGTTACCGTTGGAATCGAAATGCTTCGATAGATTGGGCAGTGAGAAAGACTCCCAAGATAATATAGCTGCCAAATAAAACCAGGCTACTGGTGTCTAGAACCCCCTGAGTCAGGTTGGTGTAATGCTTGATCAATGACAGGTGTCCTAAGGCGTCGCCAAAGGTGCCGCCCACGGCATTGGCAATGCTATCGATCATCCAGAGGGTCAGCATCGACGAAAAGGTCAGGATGGCAGCCAGGATTGTACTATCTGTCAGGGACGAGATGAACATTCCTCCAGACAGCACACCAGCTGCCATCAAGATCAAAGCCATATGACCCATGAATAAGACCGGCAGTTGGAAAGGTGGATCTGAGGCACGTAGGGCGATCGCCTCATACACCATTAATGGCAAGACCATCGTGGCAAAAAAAGTGACGACCCCAAGCAACTTCCCTACTGCCACTGCCCAGTTGGTAATGGGTGAGGTTGCCAGGAGTTCTAACGTACCCCGCTTGCGTTCTTCGGTATACAGCCCCATCGATAGCATTGGCAAAACGAAGAGGGACAGCGATCCTAAAATGCCTAAGAAAATGCTGATGAATTGGTAAGGAACATCGACCGGAGGCTCTGTGATTCCCATTTGATCGCGTAAAGCAACCTGGGCGATCAACCCTTGAGGTCCTAATAAAATTGCCACAAAGAAAAAACCAGCCAATAGCCAAAAAATACCAGCAATGATGTACGCAAAGGGAGAGGCAAAATAGCTCTGAAGTTCTTTGCGGTAAATTGCCAAAATATTGCCAAGAATGATTCGCATTTAAACTCCTTCCCCTTCAGACGACTTGATTTCTTGCGGCTGGATCTCTTGCTGGTGCTCTGGACTGGCTAAATCATTAGATAAATCAGGTGCTTCAGCCTCAGGGGTGTCACCGTTATCCGACTCTATAGTTTTTTCTTCCGTGGTCAGTTCCAAGAACACATCTTCTAGACTGCCCTGGCTCCGCCGCATTTCATATAACCCCAGCCCAGCCCCGATTACCATGGCTGAGATCTCTCGTCCAAGGTCAACTCCCGCCTCCAGCTCGATCTTGACGCGATAGTGCCCATCTGGGCGATCGGGAGCCGACTGGGTGTCTATCATGCGAATGCTGTGTAACCCTTGCAATCGTTGTTTCAACGGTTCGAAGTCTCCCACGACTTCCAACTCATAGCGCACCCCTCCCCCAACCAGTTGGTTAACCAGTTCCTCTGGCGTATTCGTTGCCACTACCTGCCCTTTGTTGATGATGGCAACTCGGTTACACGTCATGCTGGCTTCTGGCAGAATATGGGTTGAGAGGATAATGGTATGTTCCCCTGCCAGACTCTTGATCAGATTGCGGACATCGATGATTTGTCGCGGGTCTAAGCCCACCGTCGGTTCGTCCAAAATGATGGCGGGCGGGTCGTGGACGATCGCCTGGGCAATGCCAACCCGCTGGCGAAAGCCTTTTGATAATTTGCGAATCAGAACATTATGCTTTTCGAGTAAGTTGCAGCGTTTTAGCGCAGACTCAACCCGTCCGGGGCGATCGCCTGCCGATATGCCTTTAATCTGAGCCACAAACTGGAGAAATCCGGCAACGGTCATCTCCGGATACAGGGGCGGTGTTTCGGGTAAATAGCCAATGCTTTGCCGAACTGCCATTGAGTCTTCATGCACATCAAAGCCAGCAATGCGAGCCGTACCTGTGGTTGCAGGCAAATACCCACTCAAAATTCGCATCGTTGTTGTTTTTCCGGCTCCGTTGGGTCCCAGAAATCCTAAAATTTCGCCTTTCTCAACCGAAAATGTTACATCCTGGATTGCTGTTGTGGAGCCGTAGGTTTTGCTGAGATGTTCGACTTCAATCATGGTTTGTTTTTAGAAACGCAATGTTCCTGACCAAAATGTTTCTGACTAAGTGTTCCTGACCACCTGATGAATTGTAGCCAAAACAATGGCAGTTTCGTCAAAGGGATGATATGGAGAAGGGGCGATCGCCTGTCCAATCACCATCACCTTAGGATCACACGTTAAATAACCTGTCATTCTTTTTGAGAGAGCGACGGCGGAGCCGTCGCTCTCTCAAAAAGAATTGGGTTTTATTAAATCCACGATTCTCAGGAATCTGCTAGTTAACACCCCTCGCTCACCCCATTAAGGTACTTGACGCCATTTCGACTTGTCTGTTAGGTTTAGCAATATCAAGCCAGTCAACTCTACACGACAAAAAACGCCAAAGCTTTATGTTCCAGTCAGCACTCTATTTTTGGTTTTTCTTTACGAAGGTTCACTTGGGGTGAGTCCAGCTTCGTATGGAACCTCTGAGTGAACCGCAGACTAACCTCTGCGGTTTTTGTGTTTCTAGGCTGATAGTTCACCCTTCCCGTTCGTCCCACCTTTAATCAACTCTCAATCATGCTGCACACAACCCTCGGATTCTTTTTTGGATACTTTTTTTGGACCAGGCAACGTTCCGGGTGAGTTTGTCGTGCACTCTTCACACAACCCGGAACGACAACGTTCCGGGTTTTTTCATGCCAAGCGTTCAATCCTTAAACTTTTTTCCCTTTTCCCTCAATTCAAGGAGACTCCCGTGCAAAAAGCGAAACTCGTTGCGAAAGCTCATTCCGACCACACAACTGTCATTCACCTTTCTGAAACGGTGGCAGTTGGCGGACAAGATCTGTTAATTGTGGGCGGTCCGTGTTCCGTCGAAAGTCAAGCGCAAATGGACGCGATCGCCAGTCGCTTAGTTACGGCTCCGATCCAGGCTTTGCGGGGTGGAGTGTATAAGCCTCGCACATCTCCTTACGATTTCCAGGGCATGGGATTGGAGGGTTTAAAGGTTTTAGCATCGGTGCGCGATCGCTATGGTTTACCTGTGATTACGGAAGTCATGGCAATTTCGCAGATCGAAGAGATTGTGACCTATGCCGACGTGTTGCAGGTGGGTAGCCGCAATATGCAAAATTTCGACTTACTCAAAGCGCTGGGGCAGACCCATAAGCCAATTGTATTAAAACGAGGATTAGCTGCTACCGTCGAAGAGTTTGTCATGGCAGCAGAATATATTCTTAGCCACGGCAACCCCAATGTGATTTTGTGCGAACGTGGCATTCGCAGCTTCGATACTTATACGCGCAATGTTTTAGATCTGGGTGCGGTAGTTGCGCTCAAACAAATTACCCATCTGCCCGTGATCGTAGACCCCAGCCATGCCGCTGGAAAACGGGAACTCGTGCCCAATTTGGCAAAAGCAGCGATCGCCTGTGCTGCCGACGGCATCATGGTCGAGTGCCATCCAGACCCCGAAAACTCTATTTCTGATGCGCGTCAAACGCTTGCTTTAGACGACATGATGGAATTAGTCGAGAGCCTGCGCCCCATCGCGGCAGCCGTTGGCAGAACCATGCCAACTGGGATTGAACGCCTACCTCAACTGGCATTTGTCGCGTAAGGTCATCCCATTTACCGCCAATGGATCAAAATAAAAAATCCCTAGCGGAACGCCAGGGATTTAATTCAGGGTGCATCTACCATTCCCTTTCTCACAGGAATGGATAGTCCATCAGGAAAAAATTGGAAAAAACTGGATAAATCTAGCAACATTGATCCGACTTCGGGCTGGGATGGGATACCGATTTAAGCAGACTGCACGGCACATCACTCTTCTGTAAGGGTGCATGGCGATGCGTCCCTACGAGCTCTGGTGCAATCGCTCATTAAATTGGCATGACTAAAAAATGCCCCTGGAGTCGATTGCAATCGGGTAGGGTCTTATCTCCAGCCACGCTGGTTGGGGCTTTGGGTCTGGAGTGTCGCGCCCGCATGGCGCGACACTCCAGACCGGGCACAAGTCGCTGTTTTGGATCGCAAAGATTTGACGTTAACGTAAAAGTTTGGTAAAAATAGAATGTGAACGAAAAAATGCGGATTGGTGAATTAGCTCAACGGGCGGGTGTAACACCCCGAACGATTCGCTATTACGAAAGTCTTGGGTTATTGGGACCCAGTGAACGCGAAGGAAAAGGCTTTCGATATTACACAGACGTTGAATTGCAACGGTTAGAAAAAATTGCAGTTTTGAAAGAACTAGGACTTAGCCTGGAGGAAATTACAACCGTGATTCCGCTCTATTTTGGCGATCCGACGCGATTGCAAGGCAAACGCAAAATTGTTGAAATCCTAACGCAACACCTGCAAGAAACTGATGACAAGATCGAATCGCTGACTCAATTTCGCTCAGAACTAAAGTCCAGCATCGATCGCATCCAACACTGGATTGATGAACAGGTTGAGACTCAGTAAGATAATTTTTTGCCTAAAATCTAACGTTTACGTAAAGGTAAAAATAAAAAGTTCGGATTCAATACTATAGCGCTTCGCGCTCCGCTGTAGCCAGGTTATCTCGCTGAAAGGTATGCTCCGCATAGCGTTCAAAAAATAATCTGTACTCCACTCGATTACAAATCACGATAAAACAGGGCGGCGATCGCCCTATCAATCTAACGTTAACGTAAACCCTAGTGAATTGAGGTCAATCATGTTACCTCTCCATGAAAATTTAATTCTCAGCGCTTCTGATGAGGTTGCACATCCGTCTGAGCGATCGCTCCCGGCTACCTCACCTGCCACCCCATCTACCGTCCCTAACTCGGAACGTTATCACCGAGGTTGGACTAAACTCCAGGAGATTGATGGTGCTGCCGGTGAGCGAGTGATCGACAGCTTGCAGGCGATCGCCCCAGATTTAGGAACTTACATTATTGAGTTTGGCTTTGGCGATATCTACTCCCGTCCGGGACTGGATTTGAAATCCAGAGAAATTGCCACGGTGGCAGCACTGACTGCCCTGGGTAATGCCCAACCCCAACTAAAAGTGCATATCCAGGGGGCGTTGAACGTAGGCTGTAGCCAGCAAGAAATTGTCGAAGTGATTCTGCAAATGGCACTGTATGCCGGATTCCCAGCCGCATTAAATGGCATGGCTGTTGCCAAAGAGGTGTTTGCTGACCAATCCGGAGACTAGCGATTTGTGGCATCCTCACCTGATACGGATGGCATCTAGTTTCTATCCCCAGATGAATGGTTGACCCGTGAGGAGGCACTTAAAATGACTGGAACGTTAGCGGGTCAAGATGTCGTAGACCGTAGGTACTTTTTCAGAAGCGTTGCGCCAAGAAGTTCACCAAAACAAGAGTCGCGTCACGGTAATTGAACCCGGTTTGGTTGCCAGAGAATTGCCCCAACATATTACCGACCCTGCCGCAAAAGCGCGGGCAGACGACTTCTACGGCTCCCTCAAAACTCTAGAAAGTGAGGATATTGCTAATGCGATCGCTTATGCCGTCACTCAACTGCCCCGTGTAAATGTGAATGAAATTTTAATTCGCCCCACAGAACAAGAAAGGTAAGGAGCAAGTAGCTCATAGCTAACAGCTGACAGCTATTAGCTAACAGCCAACAGCCAACAGCTAACAGCTCATAGCCAACAGCTCATAGCTAACAGCCAATAGCTCATAGCTAACAGCTAACAGCTAATAGCTAATAGCTAACAGCTAACAACCAACTCAACACGTTTAGAAGGAACAGACGCAGATGAAAACACGCAAATTAGGACAACAAGGGCTTGTCGTTTCCGAATTAGGGCTTGGCTGCATGGGCATGTCAGAGTTTTATAGTGGTCGGGATGATGATGAGGCGATCGCCACAATTCAACGGGCGTTAGATCTGGGTATCACGTTGTTGGATACGGCAGATATGTATGGTCCCTTTACCAATGAACAGTTGGTAGGTAAGGCGATTCGAGGTCGGCGCGATCAGGTTGCGGTTGCCACAAAGTTTGGTAATGTGCGCACCGAAGAGGGGGGATGGCGCGGCATCAGTGGTCAGCCTGACTATGTGCGACAAGCCTGCGATGCGTCGCTCAAACGCTTGGGTGTAGAGGTGATTGACCTGTATTATCAACACCGAGTTGACCCCACTGTGCCGATCGAAGATACGGTGGGGGCGATGGCGGAGTTAGTTCAACAGGGTAAGGTGCGCTATCTGGGATTGTCGGAGGCAGCACCGGAAACCATTCGACGGGCACATGCGGTGCATCCCATTACAGCCTTGCAGACGGAGTATTCGCTCTGGAGCCGTGACCCGGAAGATGAAATTTTGCCAACTGTACGGCAGTTGGGAATTGGGTTTGTGCCCTACAGTCCTTTAGGTCGAGGCTTTTTGTCTGGAGCGATCGCCAGTCCCGATGACCTGGCAGAAGATGACTATCGTCGTGTGGCACCGCGATTTCAAGGCGAAAACTTTTACAAAAATCTGCAACTGGTTGAACAAGTGAAAGCGATCGCGGCTGCCAAAGGTGCTACTCCGGGGCAGTTGGCATTGGCATGGTTGTTGGCACAGGGCGATGATCTGGTGCCGATTCCGGGGACAAAACGGCGTACGTATTTAGAAGAAAATGTTGCAGCCGTGAATGTTCAGCTAACCGCCGATGAACTTCAGCAGATCGAACAGGTTGCCCCCAAGGGTATGACCGCAGGCGATCGCTATGCCGATATGAGCACAGTCAATCGCTAAAGCTCTGATCAACCTGACGGATGAGTTGGGCAAAAACGGCACGCCGTTTTTGCCCAACTCATCCGGTTGGAGAGGTGATTGTAAATTTTGTTGCCAGTGATCGGGGGGAATTCTTGAGGAATGCAGGAATTTTGGTCAGAGCTTGCGATCGCCTTTTACCATAAAGGATCAGAATGCAAGTCGGACATGGAGAGTGTACATGGGAACTTCAGTTGTGGTAGATCGCGATAACTTTACCACCGATGTCTTACAGCAGTCGTTTGAAAAGCCTGTATTGGTCGATTTTTATGCGACCTGGTGTGGTCCTTGCCAGATGCTAAAACCCATGCTCGAAACACTTGTAAAAGAGTATGACTTTGTCTTGGCAAAGGTTGATATTGATCAAAATCCCGATCTGGCACAAGAGTATGGCGTCGAAGGGGTGCCTGATGTTCGGGTGGTCGTTCAGGGCGAAGTGATGAATGGCTTTGTCGGTGTTTTGCCCGAACCTAAACTCCGCGATCTGATGACACAGCTGAAGCTCAAGTCTGAGTTAGAAACTGGGTTAGAAGCGATCCATGTTGCCAGGGTGGCGGGAGATGTCGAAGGTGCTAAGCGGTTGTTTGAGACACTCAGCGAAAAATATCCTGACAACCGTAAGCTGATTATCGAAGCGGCTCGATTTTTGTTGAGCCAAAATAGGCTGGATTCGGCTGAGAAGCTAGCCTGCAAAATTCAAGACCACGAAAAAGAATTTTTTACTGAAGCGCAAACGATCAAAACGCTGATCCAATTTAGGCGGGAAGCCGAAAATCCGGTGATCAATGGCGAGTTGGATCAAACGTACTTTGCCGCTGTGCAATCTGTTTTAAGTGGCGATTATGAAGCGGCTCTATCCGATTTCTTAAAAATTGTCGGCCGCGATCGCAAGTATCGCAACGACAGCGCCCGTAAAGCCATGCTGATGATTTTTGGGCTATTGGGCGATGACCATACGCTGAGTAAAGACTATCGCAAGAAACTGATGCAAGCGCTCTACTAAACGTCATCCGCGATCGCGTGCCAAAGGTGTGGTGCAAACCTTGATTCATGGGGGGGCAGCAACGGCAAAGCCGTCGCTGCCCCCCCATGAATCACAGGACGGTGGTTTTTTGAGCCTCAGGGACGTGTTGCTTTTTCGCCCTTATCGAAATGTTTAGTTTTTTGTATCTACGCAAAGAATTGAAAAGTGTCCCCTGGAGTGATACAGTCCGATTTGTATAGGAAAGTTAACTCCAGCCGTTAGGGTTTCGTCGCATACATGCAGCAAACATTATCACCTCATCTTGAAATCGCTTCTAACCAGAGTTCAAGAGGTATTTCTGCATTGGAATCTGGTCAGTCTCTTGAAAAAGGAACGTCGTTGATTGATCGGCAGCTTAAACCGTTACGTCTAATTGCTATTGGAGATAGTTTAATTTACGGGTTTGGCGACCCAGAAGGTGGTGGCTGGGTTGAGCGATTGCGCCGCCAATGGATGTCATTTGATAGCCCAGGTCATGCCCTCTACAATTTGGGAGTGCGGGGGGATGGTGTTCGTCAGGTCTCTCGCCGCTTAGATTGTGAGTTTCGCTGTCGGGGTGAACTGCGCCATTGTCTCCCCGATGTCATCATTCTTTCGGTGGGAATTAATGATTCGGCACGGGTCGGTAAGCCCACGGGTCGAAATTTAACAGACTTTGATGAGTTTAGGGCAGAGCTGAGTAGTTTATTGATCCAGGCGCGGCAACTCTGCAAGGTAATTTTTGTCGGGATGCCGCCCGTTGATGAAACGAAAATGCCGTTCGTCAATCTGTTGTATTACACCCATGCCGAACAATATCGGTATAAAGAAGTGACGCGGTTAGCCTGCGCTTCGTTGCAAGTTCCCTATTTAGATGTGTTTGACCAATGGCTGGCGCGAGGCGATGACTGGTGGCGATCGCGTCTTTCTCCGGATGGGTTACATCCCAATTCTTTAGGATATAGTTCGTTGCTGCAAGACGTGACTGCCTGGGAAGAGATGCGATCGCTGCTCAACCCCAGTTAAGTGAATAGACCTCTTGCACATTAAGTTTTTGGGATGAGTTCGAGTAGGGGCTTCGTCCCCGCCCAAACTAATCTACAAGCGATCTAATAATGATCTAGCCATGCTCAATAGCGTGAACTGCACGTCGTGAGGGAGCGATGGCTCCGCCATCGCTCCCTCACAAGGCATTGGATTTACGTCAAGCCACCATGCCTAGCACCCCAGACTATCGCGGGTTGAAACGCCAGTGACCGGATTAACCCCATCGGCGCGATCGCAGAGCTGTTTAATCTCATAGCGATCGAGGATAGCGTTGGTAAAATCAGCCCCGGTGATGGTCACATTCTCAAAACTGGTGCGGGTCATGGTGGCATCGGTCAGGATGGCATTGGTCAAGTTTGCCCCCACCAAAAATACGCGATCGACCAAAGCACCTGTCAGGTCTGCCGATTCTAAGTTGGCATTCAGCATCACTGCCTTGGTCAAAATGGCATTGCTGAGCTGGGCATTTTGGAGATTGATCTGTCGCATTTCTGCGGCGACAAAGGTTTTTCCTGTTAAATCTTGACCCGAAAAGTCTTTGCCGATCAGGTTGGCGTTGCTGTAGTTGACACTATCGACCTGGGCGATCGCCGGTGCCGCACTCAACACCAGCCACAGACAGGCTAAGCCGATCACCAGCCACAGCCCAACAAAACGTAGGATCAGTTTCTTCATCGCAGTTCTAAGGATCCTCATAAAAATAACTTGAATAACTGTTTTGGGAGAGTGCGGCGGAGCCGCACTCTCCCAAAACAGTTGTGGGTTTTAATTTTGTAAAGGTCCTAAAGGGCGATCTAGTACAGCAAAACGAAAGTTTTGTAAGGGGTGAAGGGGTGGAACCCCTTCTTGGGGGCAAAGCCCCCAACCCCTCATGTTGCAACATTTGGTGTTTGCAACACGAGTTCTCTGTCAGGTATTTGTTTAGTAGCTGAGTTCGCTATCCGCCGATGGCGCTACCCAATCCGCACCGACTCGAATGGTTAAGTCAGAATCGAGATCGCCAATCGATGCTGCCACTACCTGACCCAGCCCTAATAGATCTTTGAGCTGACCGGCATCCTCTAAGTTACCGCGTTGCACAATAATTTGGGTTTCGCTTTGCTGATCCGACCAATCTCGAATTAAATAGACATTTCGGAACCCCAGATCGCGGAGAGAATCGGCAAATTCCTGTCCGGCATTGGGATTGTCTGTCGCATTTTGTACAGCGATCCGGAGATTTTCAAATTCTCTCGGACGAGCGGCGATCGCATCTGCCAGCGGATCAACCTGAAAATATTCCTGCATCACCTGGTCGCGTCCAGCACGATCCAGAATCCAATAGCTCGCTACATACTCGTCTGGTGCGCTAAAGCGACCGGGCAGCATCACCATGCGCAGGTCTTCTCGTTGCAGCCCCAGCCCAAAGTTTGCCAGAGATAGCATTTCATCCATCGATAGATTGGTATCAATGTATCTTTGGAATAACTCGATCGCCTGGGGTATTTTGGGAATCACCGTTGGGTTCATCAGGCGATCGCGCAATGCTTGAAGCAATTGTTGTTGTCGCTGTACCCGTCCCACATCGCCATAGGCATCGTGACGAAAGCGAGCAAACTGCTCTGCCTGGTCACCATTTAGCACTTGACGTCCGGGTTGCAAATCAATATAAAGCTGCTGAGTGTCGTCTTCATAAACCATTCGATCGGGGACATAGACCTCAACCCCGCCCAGCAAATCGACTAATTCACGAAAGGCTTCTGTGCTGACTCGAATGTAGCGATCGATTTGGACATCATTCAGCGTGCCGCTAACTACCTGGGCTGCCAGTTCTGCGCCGCCAACGGTGTTCGCATGATTGATTTTAGCAATGCCTTCACCGGGCACCCGAACGCGAGTATCTCTTGGAATTGATAGCAGGCTAGCCGTATTGGTTTCGGGGTCAATGTGGATTAGCAACATCGTGTCGCTTCGACCCGAAAAAATTTCATCCGAGCCTTCCGGCGCTTCTAACACCTCGTCAATTCCCATCACTAAAATGTTGATGGGGCGAGTAATCCGATAACCAAAGCTCTTGCGCCAGAGATCTGTAAAAGAAGGGGGTTGTCCTTGGGTTTCAGGGGCGATCGTCGGGGGTACGGGCACGGTCAACATCAGGGTGGCACCCAGGGTTGCCGAGACGGTTGCCGTCAGTGCCAAAGCAGAACCCCAAAAAAACCAGCGAAGCGGTTTAACGTGCTGGGCTGGAGGGATGGGTTGAGCGGGAGCAGGATCGGGTTGGGCTACGAATGCCGGGATTTGCGTGATCCCGTCGGTGCTATTAGCTTCAGCCTTACTGGTTTGTACCTCAGACTCTTGTATTGACTTTCCCACTCCGGCTCACACCTCTAAATTTTCTACGTTTACAAAATTAGTTTTTGACGTTTTAATCAGACGTTTTATATCGCTATTGCATGGCTGCTTAAGACGGAGTTCAGGGATGGAACCCCTGGTTGGGGTGCGGTTCCCACGTTTCCTGTCCCAATTTTTTGCCCAATTTTCTTGACAGTGGCTATAAATGTATCACTCTGTAAAGAGCATATTACGCTTGCTTAATATATTAGCCTCTAGTGATTATAAGCGAATGTGTCAGACAACTATCTGTATAGGAATAAAGCGTTCTGTATTTCATTAAGACAGCTTTTTAAGCAACTGGCAGTCTATCAAGTGACAGAATTTTGGCTGGTCATAAAGAAATAGAGCGATCGCCCGTCTGATTTCCAGGCAATTTGGCATCGTTTCATTATCTATGTGCCATCTAGTTGATAGCGCTGTCATGGGGATGTGTGCCGTCCCGATTCTTCTCGCCCACCCTAAGTTTCACCAACTTTGCCGAGATTCCGGAAGATCTTGGCTCAAACTCCCCAATATTCAGCCGTTTGTCTTAGGGTCACAAATTAATTAAAACCCGCAGATTTACTTCGGAAGCGCGGCTCCGCCGCACTTCCAAAAGTAAATCTGCGGGTTTGTTAAATCTACGCTCCTTAGTATCTGCGACACCAGATGGGAATGGATTGCATTGCACAATCAAAACCCATTATCTGTATACCATTACTCCAGATTCTCAGTTTTCCCAGGCAAATCTTAGAATTCTCTCAGTTTTCCATCAGAACAAACTCAGGTGAGGCAGTCACTATAGTAATCAAGTTGAGTCAAGCAAATCGAAATCGAAACCGAAAGGTCGCTTCTATCAACTACTTGATCCGCTTCAGTTCATCACTCAGAGGAGACTCCTAATGAAACGCTTAATGATTGCCACCTTGTCTGTTTTGGTTTTGTCTATCGCTTTAGCTCCCGTTGCTAGTGCTGCGGGTAGCGCAAATACAACGACATGTCCTTCAGAAGGAAGTATTTGCACTGGCTCTGGTGGAGCGTCTGGGCGATAAATCTAGACTTCAACCAACTCTAGCGAGGGCTGCGTAAGAGCTACTTGCTAGAAGCCCAATAATTCTCTAGTCCGTTCATACCTTAGTCAACTGATAACAGCCGTTGAAGTAAGAATAGCAAAATCGATACAGCATTCTATTCACGGCTGGCTCTCGTCTCTACTACTAGTCCAATACTTAATCCGAGGAAATCGACCATGAAACGCTTAATGATTGCTACGCTGTCTGTTCTAGTTTTGTCTGTTGCTTTAGCTCCTGTCGCCAGTGCAGCAGGTAATGCAAATACAACCACATGTCCCGCAGAAGGAAGTATTTGTACAGGTTCTGGTGGCGCATCCGGTCGGTAGACCCAGTTTGCTGCCCAGCGTTTGAAAGGTAGGGCGTTATCAGTCTTCGCGATACTCACCAAATGGAACGCCCTATCTGGGATCGTGGATTTAATAAAACCGCAGATTGATTGTTGGAAGCGCGGCAACGCCGCGCTTCCAACAATAAACTTCCGGACTCTGATGAATTTGTGATCCTTAAGTCAACCATTGGATTTTGAATCATCCTGATTGTAAGGAGACCTATTATGAAACGCCTAGTGATTGCTTCCCTATCAGTTTTAGTGTTGTCTGCTGCTCTAGTTCCTGCGGCGTATGCAGGTCGTGCCAATACAACTACCTGTCCTGCTGAGGGTGGGATTTGTACAGGATCTGGCGGCGCTTCTGGTCGCTAAGTAGTGGATTCATGTAAGGCGATCGCCTTCCTTCGCGATCGCTTTCCAATTGCGATGAAGACATTAGATATCCAGTCTTACGCGATAACATGAGCACCAATTAAAGTGTTGAAAAGCGGCGCATCGCGCCGCTTTTCGAGTTTATATTGGGCTGAATTGGAACGTGAAACCGAAGGTTTCACGTTCCAATTCAGCTTCCCGATCAATCTCGTAGGGAATGAATCACTTGCCGTTTGATGTTGACAAAATGAGGGGTGAGTTTGATATCTAAGTCCCGATGCTGGGGTAGATCAATCGGCACTTCCAGCTTGATCCGGCCGGGTCGCACGCTCATGACATAGACCCGTTGCGATAAGAAAATTGCTTCTTCTACATCATGGGTAATCATCAAGACCGTGGTATGAGTTTGCTCCCAAAGTTCTAAGAGAAACTGTTGCATCTGTTCTTTCGTTTGGGCATCGAGGGCACCAAACGGTTCGTCCATCAACAGTACTTCTGGTTCATTGGCTAAGGCACGGGCGATCGCTACCCGCTGTTTCATGCCGCCAGAGAGTTGTTTGGGGTAAGCATTGGCAAACTGGGTCAGCCCCACCACTCGCAGATAGTACTGAATTCGTTCGCGCTGCTCGGCTCTGGGCATTTTGCGCAACTGTAGCCCAAAGGCAATATTTTGAGACACTGTTAACCAGGGATAGAGCGTATAGTGCTGAAACACCATGCCCCGGTCGGAACCAGGTCCCCCCACGACATTGCCATCTACCAACACCTTGCCCGAGGTCGGTTGCACTAACCCTGCAATGATATTGAGCAACGTTGATTTTCCACACCCCGAAGCCCCGACTAAGCAGACAAACTCTCTTGGGTAGAGTTGCAGATTAATATCTTCCAGCACGGTCAACTGCTTCCCTTCAACCCGAAATGATTTGTACAGATCACGTACTTCCATTTTCGGTTGACTGCCAGGAGCGTCTGCAACACGGCTCACCTGCTGTGCTCCTTGATGCTTGAGATCGATCGCTGTGCTGATGTTGAGCATAAAGAACGTCCTAAACAGCAATGGTGGAGGGAGGGTAAATATTTCATCAGGTTAAACCGAGGGGCAAGGGTTAAATGTGGAGTCAGATACAAAAGCCAGCGGAAGGATCAATAAGACTGTTCAAATGAATCTGGCACTCTCATCATTTTGGACGAAATTGATCCGCGATGACTCTCTTGCAAACCGAATCCTGCCCAAAATCAGGGCATCTAGCAATTGAGTAGATGGTCAGGACGGTGTAGGTGTGGGGGCTGCGCCCCCAGCCAGGGGTTCCACCCCTGCACCCCGTTCAACCAGCCTCTCGGCTGCTATGAAACTGACATCGCCAAACCCTTGCTAGCTGCGATCGCTAAACCGTGAGGTAATATCTCTCAGCTGAATGATACCTAATGCGATCGCAATGGCGTCGCCAGAAAATGTAAAACCGCTGATTGAGTTTTTCGACGCCATTCAGAAATACCTGAACCCGTTGCCAGACGTGCAAAAGCGGATTCAGTCGCTGGGATATGCGAAAGGTAAACTATTGCCTACCCGTGAAGTCGGGACGCACTTGTTTCAAAAACTAATTTATGAAAGCGATTGCCTCTTTATGAATAGTTGATGCTAGTTACATAGCAACTCAACTATTTCTGCACTGATTCAGAAGCTTTGTTTTTCAGATACCAGTAAAGATTTACAACAGTTAGATCTGGTATCTCTTTCCAGTTGGACGGGACAAGCGCTTTATATCCGTAGCTTGGAGCTTGCTGTTCTATGTAAGACTCATACTCTTGCCGAAAGTCGGTATTGACAATAAGTTTTAGTTGGTCACGTAAAGCCAGGAAATGAGACTTTAATTGCAGGCTTTCGTAAAGTATCTGTTCTTGAGGTTTTGCTATCTCGATATCTAGCTGAAGATTATATTCGTTAGCTGAGGTAATCGATACATCTTTACTGCCGTAGTCCGCATTACCTAAAAGATCCTGATCACTTTGTGATAATTCTTGTGTCCAATCAACTTGGTTTTGCCAGGATACTAATCCTGCAACATCATGAGTATGAATTCGAGTTAACTCGGGGAACAAGAAAGTTAGCTCATCTGAAGATTGGCAATTATCAATAATATTGATGGAGTCTTGACGAATCTTGTCTTGAAGCCTGAAAAGTCGATCGCTGACCATCTCATAGGCACCCTGTAACTGGAAAGTCGTAACAATTGCTTGCTCAATCGCCCAAACACATTCTTGCCTACGGAGTTGACCAGCGGAGCAACTTCCTTCCAATAAGTGAGGATTATCATAACGGGCTAAAGCTTCAAACAACATATCTCTAGAACTGCTAATCTCTGAGTTTCGAAGACCATCATCTTGCAGTTTCAAAGCTAATTGAAAGCGCTGTATTGCTTTTACAAAGATTCCATAAGACTCAATGAGAAGAGTTCGATGATGTCTAAATTCAACATCATTGGCAACCTGGTTAATTCGCTGAATAATTTCGACTTCTGCTCCCCTTAAAGCTTTACTGAGATCAATAAAGCCATCCTTAACTTCTGTTCTTAATTGTTTTACATCTTCTTTCAGTTTAAGGGTTTGATGTAGATTCACTGCCCCTAAGACAACGCCAGCTACTGTGCCAACGCCTATTAATGCTGTTGTTGCTTGTAAAACACCCACACTATTTTGAAGTGCTTTGAGTCCCGATTGAATGACATCAAGTTTACGATAAGTCTTTTGAAATCCAAGATGAGACTGAAACATTTGAACTCCTGTAATCAGGGGAGAGATAGGAGTTGGAGGAAAAAATGGAAGAGGATTTTCGCCCTCTAATATTATTCCTTTAGTTTTTTGTATTAAAGACCCCTGATCGATAAAGCTAGTTGCTATAGCTCTGAACTGACCTGTTACTACATCCCTGGCTATGCCAATAGGTGTTCCATCCGCACGTCTGACAACTTCATATAGACCTTTAGAAATTTTTTCTTGGACTTCGGGAGAAAAGACAAAAGTACTAGATGCGCTAGAAAAACTTAGAATGTCAACCATGGTTGGAGTAAATTGTAATTAAATCTGGGAATAATCAAGGCATATTCTAATTCCCAGATTTAGTCATTTACCTCGGAGGTTTTACGGATGAATGAATATCTCAAGTCTTTTCAAGAAGTACTCCAATCTACAGAACAAATATTGGATACTGAGGTGCAATTATTGCATTCTGTGGAAATCCAGCAAGCTGCTTCGGTGTTGCAAGAATCTGTATCAAAGTGTGTTGTAGATTTAAGGTCATCTGCGGATAGTCTTAGGAAATTACTGCAAAATAGCCTGAACGATTTAGACCATGCTAATGATGTTTGGCAGAGCAAGCTGAGAATTTCTAGAGCGTCAAGCTTAGAAATATGGCAACAAATAGGAGAAATTAGTGGAAGTCAGGTCAGGATTCAAGATATAGGCAACGCCTCAAAAATATCTGTTATAGAAGAAATAAAGGAAGTATGGGAAACTCAGATTGCAAAGCTTAGAATAAAGCATTTCGTGGATAAAAATAATAAATCTAAACTAGGAGTCGGATGGAGTGAGAAGGATACTTTTTTAAAGGAAATCGAAGCTGAAGTATATAATCTTTCTAAAGAATTTGAGCGAATTATCGAAAATCGATTTCAATTGCTGCTTAAAGAAGTTGAAGCAGTTGATTCAAAGATGATTCAATCTAGTCTTGATTTGCTTGACTCACGAGGAAAGTGGAAAAAAAGAATAGAACTTGAGGAAAATAAAAAAGAGTTTGAAAGTTATTTTCGCGATATAAAAAATCTTTCAGATCAGTATTTAGTATCCTTTAAAGATACTTTAAGTCCGACTTTGGAAAAATTTAAAAAACGTATGTCTGATGTTTTGTGGGATGAAGTGCTTGATTACAAGGGAGAAGTTTCTCATAAAATTGAAAAGCGAATTAAGTTGCTTTTTGATGACAGGCTGAAATTAGTAAAAGACTATTTAGAACAATTATTTATTTTTTATTCTAATCTTTTAGAACTCCAAAATCGTTGCCAGCAAGAGACCCTAGAGCAAAGACTGACTGAAGAAATGTGGCTTAATAAACAAAGGCAGGAACTTCAGAAAGTTCAGTTGGGAATTGAAGCAATAATTAATCCTTTTGCTTCTTTAGATTACACGCAAGATTTGCATCAAAAAGAAGATTCTCTTAATCCATGAGGAACAAAATAGGTAGATTTTTTTCTGTACATAAATATAAAAACTGAATACTGAAGAGTTTGTCTATTAGAGTTTTGACTTCATTGAAGTTTGTGGTTAATAGTCTAATGCTTAACGTATGACTGTCCAAGTCAGCACAATATTTTGTGCTGTTTTATGTTAATCACTATTCATGTAAATTTTGTGATGAACATGTGGGCTGCCTTAATTAAATTTTATGGTTGAAGAATTAAACTCTGAACTGCAAGCCTTGAAAGCCTCCCTGGTAGATCAGGGAGTGAAGTATGTCCTGGCAAGCTTTGTGGATATCCACGGGATGTGTAAGGCAAAGTCTGTACCCCTGAGCCATTTTGGGCAGATGATGGCGGGTTCGGAACTGTTTACTGGTGCGGCATTGGACGGCGTCCCGCAAGAGGTCAGTGATGAGGAAGTGGCTACCTATCCTGACCCTGGTTCTGCAACAATTTTGCCCTGGAAGCCGGATGTAGTCTGGTTTGCCAGTGATTTGTATTTAAAGGGTCAGCCGTTCGAAGCTTGTTGTCGCGGTATTCTCAAGCGGGTGCTGGCAGAAGCGGCGGAGATGGGTTTTACCTGCAATATGGGGGTTGAGACAGAGTTTTTTATCCTTAAAGAGGAAGACGGTCAGCCGGTTCCCATTAGCGATCGCGATACTCTGGCAAAGCCTTGTTATGACCTGCAAGGATTGCTGGATAACTATGAATGGGTGACAGAAATTGTCGAAGCCATGAATAGCATGGGTTGGGATGTCTATTCGTTTGACCATGAAGATGGCAACGGACAGTTTGAAACAGACTTTACCTATTGCGATGCCTTGAAAATGGCGGATCGGCTTACTTTCTTTAAGCTGATGGTCAAGGAAATTGCTCGCAAGCATGGTTTCTTTGCCACCTTTATGCCCAAACCGTTTGCCAACCGAACGGGGAGTGGTGCCCACTATAATATGTCCCTGGCTGATATTAAAACGGGTGAGAATCTGTTTGCTGATGCTGAAGATCCTCGTCGGTGTAGCTTATCCACCCTGGGCTATCAGTTTATTGCTGGCATTCTCAACCATGCCCCGGCAATTTGTGCGGTGATTGCACCGACGGTCAACAGCTACAAACGATTGATTGCCAGAGGCAGTATGTCTGGTTTTACCTGGGCACCCGTTTACATCTGCTATGGCAACAACAATCGCACTAATATGTTACGAATTCCCCTGGCAGGGGGGCGGGTGGAATGTCGGGCTGCTGATATTTCCAGCAATCTCTATCTGGGGGCGGCGATGATTTTGGCAGCTGGATTGGAAGGAATTAAAGCCGGACTCGACCCCGGTGAACCCCATACCGAAAATATGTATACCTATTCCCTCAAAGAGTTAAAGGAAAAGGGCATTGCCATGTTGCCCCGGACGTTAGGAGAAGCGATCGCGGCTTTTGCTGCCGATCCGCTCAGCGAACAGGTGATGGGTTCTTTGATGTATCAGACCTATATCGATTTTAAAAATCAGGAATGGGAGGAATACCATACCCATGTTTCAGACTGGGAGATACAGCGATATCTCAAATTCTTTTAGGGGGTTGCATCTTATACCGTATTGATGGAGGGAATACAGATGGTGGATCAATCTAGTTTTGCAGAGTCTGATTTTGCTTTCTCGCCTCCTAAAAGGCGCTATCTCAAACCTTCTGTATTTTGGAGCATTCGCCAAGGATTTCCCCGGTGGCTGTCAATATTGATTGTTACGATCTCGTTAGCCATCCCATTGATTGCCTGGTCAATTGTCAGTTATGCCGGATGGGTAACGCCAATGTTTTTGCCCACCCCGACCTCGGTGCTGATGTCGGGCATTGAGATGTTTCGAGACGATAATTTGATTGTGGATGTGGCGGCAAGTTGTAGTCGCGTAGCCGGGGGCTTCCTGGTCGCTGCTATCATTGGTGTGCCGATGGGCATTGCCATGGGTACGTTTTACAGCATGGAAAGCCTGTTTGCACCGATTGTGGGCACCGTTCGCTATATGCCTGTGGTGGCGTTTGTGCCCTTGATTGTGATTTGGGTGGGATTGGGCGAACCGTCGAAGATTTTAATCATTTTCCTGGGAGTGGTGTTGTATAACGCCATGATGGTCGCCGATGCGGTCAAATTTATTCCCAATGAAATGATTAATGTTGCCTATACGCTGGGGGCAAACCGTCTTGATGTGTTGTTCAAAGTCATTGTCCCGGCGACGTTTCCCAGTGTTCTAGATACCATTCGGGTGAATATTTCCGGGGCATGGAATTATTTGGTGATTGCTGAACTTGTCGCCGCGCAAAATGGATTGGGTTTCAAAATTGTTCAGTCTCAGCGATTTTTGCAAACGGAAAAAGTATTGTTCTGCATTGCTGTAATCGGGCTGATTGGGCTGGTGATTGACTACGGGTTGAAATGGTTTTCGGCATGGTTGACCCCCTGGGCAGATCAAGCGCGCCATTAAAGGCTAGAGGCGATCGCGTGCGATCGCCTCTAGTCATCCACCCCAATACCCAGTTCAGTCGATTGCTGGGTCATAGGGAATCACGTTTTCTTGCTCTTTCGGATCATTGCGAGCCACGATCGCCTGGGCTGCTTCTGTCTCACTCAAATTAAACGGTTGATGGGGCACACCCGGTGGGATAAACAGAAAATCCCCTGCTTCATTGATCACCGATCGCTTTAAGCCTTTGCCATAGCGGGTTTCAACCCGTCCTTTGAGTAAATAAATGGCAGTTTCAAAGTCTTTGTGAAAATGCGGTTCGGCACTGCTGCCGGGTGGAATAATCACCAGATTCATCGAGATGCCGTTGGTGCCTGCGGTAGCATTGGAAATCCCAAAAAAGTAAGGCAATCGCTGGCGTGTCATGGTTTCTTCTACCGGATGCACGGTGACGATATCCGCATCACTAATGGCAGGGGTGGTCGTGGCAGATGGAGAGGACAGAGAGGTCAGATTCGGTTCAGTCATGATTACTCGATGCCAAGCGCAGCATCGCA
This sequence comes from Calyptranema fuscum S582, assembly GCF_055793305.1. Classification (NCBI taxonomy): domain Bacteria; kingdom Bacillati; phylum Cyanobacteriota; class Cyanophyceae; order Oculatellales; family Oculatellaceae; genus Calyptranema; species Calyptranema fuscum. The sequence goes on along the minus strand of NZ_JBSLYH010000057.1, from coordinate 2,560 downwards.
CGCTCTACCTCTCTATCTTGGCTCAGGTTAGGCAGTGTTACGGATTTTAGGCATGAATTTGCCGGGGAAACCGAAGGTTTCCCCGGCAAATTCATGCCTTGCTTAAGCCAGTTATAAAATTTGGGATGAGTGCTGCACGGAGCGGTTAGGCAGACCGGGAAAGTTGACCAAAGCGGCGATCGCGTCCTTGATATGCCAATAAAGCTTGATGAAAGGCGGCTCGGTCAAAGTCAGGCCACAGGCGATCGGTAAAATACAACTCGGTATAGGCTAATTGCCACAGCAAAAAATTGCTTAAGCGCATCTCGCCACTGGTGCGGATCAACAGATCGGGATCGGGCGTGCCAGCCGTGTAAAGGGTTTGGCTAATCAATGCTTCATTTACCGCTTCCGGAGCAAGTTCCTGTCGTTGCACTTGTTCGGCAATCTGGCGGCAAGCATTTACCATCTCCGCACGACTGCCATAGTTCATCGCCACGGTAAAATGAATCGCCTGGTTATTCATGGTTTCAGCGATCGCCCGTTCAATTTCCCGTTGTAACACCTTCGGTAATGCTGCTAGATCGCCAACAAACGAGATTTTGACTCCTTCTCGTTGCATTTCGACCAACTCTCGCCGCAGTAACCGTTCAAACAGCAACATGAGAAAATCGACCTCTTCGGTAGGACGCCGCCAATTTTCGGTCGAAAACGCATATGCCGTTAACGCCCCAATGCCCCAATCTTTGCAACAGCGCAACAGGTCTTTGAGCGTCCGGGCACCCTGGCGATGTCCTGCAATCCGTGGCAATCCCTGGTGAGTTGCCCAACGGCCATTGCCATCCATAATTACAGCAACATGGTGCGGCAACCGTTGCGGATCGAGGTCAGATGGAAGCGTCGTGAATGAAAGGTTGGTTGTCATAGCAGAAATTAGGGATGAGAGATGAGGGATGAGGGACGGTAGAGACGCGATTCATCGCGTCTCTACGATTAATTTCATGGGTAGGTGTTGGGAATGTTTGCAGAGGTATGGGGTGAGGGATTTTGATCGTGAACTCAATACCTCAACCTTAAGACTTCATCTTTTATCCTTCCCCGTTATCCACGGCGATCGAAACTCCTCGGTTCCCCGGTTTGCCAAACAGGTTTTCTAAGTATTCCTGACTCAAGCCGTTGTGCCAACGATGGAGCCGACAGAGAGTACGGATGCAGGTATAGATGAATGTGGCTCGATTCGTCCAAGTCCAGGTGTGCCAGGACAGGACATGGGTCATGCGGCTAAGGGTACCGATCAGGCTACTGCGATCGCGACTATAGCGAATTCGTCCATTCATAGTTTTCAGTAAGGTGTGGCAAATTTTGAGCAGCGAGGTATCCGGATATGCCCAGACCCCAAAGCCCCAAAATTTTGTCATGTGGTTGATTTCATCGATCGTTAGTTCTTCTAAAACGGTCTGGAGCGCTCCGGTCGTGTGCGCCATCAGCCAGAGATAGAGACAGGTTGCGCCATATTCAGTGGCAACCCGGTGCAACCCATGACGGTACAGATCGGTTTCCGGGTCGGAAGAGGGTTGATAGAGTCGGGCAGCATGGGGAGTCGGGCTAATTTTTTCGCCGCTAAGCTGCGTGTAGAGTTTTACCAGTGCAGGCGTGTGTTGCCGTTCTTCTTTTTCCCATAATCCGGGTTCTAGCAAAGAGCCATCTGGAGCCAGAGTGCCGCCAACAACGTTAGCCAGTTGGGGATGCAGTGTTTCTAAATAGCGGCGACTGGTTTGGGTATAGGTTCGAATGGGTGCTTCTGTATCGATCGCCCCTTTGAGGACTGCCAAAAAGACATCGGGCTGGATGCCAATAATCTGAGTGCGATCGATCGCTTGCCAGGAAATCGGTTGCCATGGACGGGTTTGGGGATGGACAAACTGTTTGGGTAGGTCTGCAAGGCGATCGCTTAAATGGTCGAGGGCTAGATAGCGATCGACTAAAACCGCAATACGGCGTTGGAGTATGCGGTAGGACGGTGGCAAGTCGGGCTGACCTGCCCGATCGGGTCGCAAGCGATCGAGAGAATAAGTACTCGTCATACGATCCTCAAGGATATTTGGGTATGCGGCAAGACTGGCTGGGGAATGTGTGGTAGATGGGGCAACCGTCGGTTGCCCCATCTACCACACATCCAGAATCACCAACGTCAGGTGTTCATTAGCCTAGAAAATGGCAGTAGCGACTGTCAGTCGGCAAAGGTCGGCAATTTTGGCTCCCCAAAAAGTCGGAAAAGTCGGGGAAAGAATAGAGAAGGTTATGCTGTTAAAAAACTCTCATCGATCGCCGAGCAATGGATGCTAAAGCTGTCTTGACATGGGTAGATACGTTGGTACTGGCAAAGACGGGTGAACGTCTGAACGAACTGCAACGAACGATTCTGAAACTCGTTTTGCAGGGACGCAAGTATGTAGAAATCGCTGCCTACTACGGTTGCACAGAAGGTCATGCCAAAGATGTCGGGTCTGATTTATGGAAATTTTTGTCGCAAGCCCTGGGCGAAAAAATTACGAAAACTAATTGCCGCAATGCCCTAAAA